>CAZQYO010000183.1:0-6149 GCA_964597415.1 uncultured Chitinophaga sp. | reverse complement strand
GCAATTCGCTCTCGACCTAACTGCGAGAGCTTACAATGCTCAGTTTTTGAATACCACCGAAAAGCAAAGTCCGTTCTTTTACGGAGTGGGCTATGGAGACGGCATCATTACTTTCAAAGGCCCCATCAATACGCCCAAAATAGAAGCCTATGCTAAAACCGGTCCCGGCACTTGGTGCCACTTACCCATCACTACTTCTTACGAAACCAATAAGTATTCCTTCTACCATTTTGTAGAAAAGGATACGTTGTTGCGGCAAACTTTGGTAAACAGCGTAAAAATTAAAGGGGTTGATTTTATTCTGAAATTAGATATCACACCTGATGCCCGGATGGACATTATTTTAGATCCGGTTACCGGTGACCTCCTTACGAGTTATGGCTCCGGAAACTTAAAAATTGAGATTCCGCAAACAGGCGGGGTTTCTCATCAATAAGCGCTTTGAAATCAGTAAGGGAGGCACTATCAATTTTACAGGCGAAACGTACAAAGCAGCGTTGAATGTAAATGCCGTTTATCAGTTGCGCTCTTCAGTTTCCGATCTTCTTAGTAACCTCATTACTTCCGGTACCGAAAGTTCCGGTAACGGCTTGCAAAGTCAGTTAGCCTCTGCCGCTCAAAGCCGTATTCCAATTCAACTATTGCTGAAACTGACAGGCGTGTTAGAAAAGCCAAATGTTTCTTTCGACATCAAAGCCATTGACCCCGATCCCTCCATTAAGAGTTATGTGGAGCAGCAGTTAGCTTTATTAAAAACCAACGAAAGCGAGTTGAACAAGCAAGTGTTTGGCCTGTTGGTAATGAATCGCTTTTTACCTCAATCTACCACTACTTCGGGCGCTATCGTTAATTCCGGTTATTTGGGTGGTACCGCTACCAACACCGTGAGCGAATTTCTTTCTTCACAACTTTCCAATTACATCAGCAACCTGCTCGACTATGCGCAGGTAAAAAACCTCGACTTCAACATCCGCTACCGCCAGTACGATCAGGCGACTACCCAAATGGATCCCAACTCTAACCAACCGCTATTCGATACCAGAAGAGAATTGCAGTTGGCATTGGAACAGCGCTTGCTCAATAACCGGCTTATCATTAATGCAGGTGGAAATCTCGATTTCGGAAATAATACCATTACCGAAAATGGGAACAATACCCAGTCCGGTGCCAAAGCGGTCATCCCCACCGGTGACTTTCAGATCGAATACCTCCTTACCCCTGATGGCACTTGGCGAGCTAAGGCTTTTAACCGGACCAACTACGACTACTTCAACTCGAGGAACAACAATAAAACCGGTATTGGTATCTCCTATCGAAAGGACTTTGATAAGGCCTCCGATTTATTTCACATTAATCGCAAAAAGTCAAAGAAATCGAAAAAGGCATCTCCGCCAAAGAGCGAAACTCCTCCGCCTCAACAAAACGCAGTGCCGCCATCCGAAAAGGAATGAACTGAGCTGCCTTCTTAAACTGTTCCGATCAGCAAGTAGAACAGCAATTCATTTTTATCGCTCTAATCACATCGGCAAATATTTAAAATCTTTTGACGAGCAATATCAGCTCATACGTCAATAAAGTCTAAAAGGAAGTTTGAACCGGAGGATATAGTTTACTTAGGCTTATCCTTCGGAATGGAAGCCGTAGGTAATGAAAATTTTAGTGCGCTATTTGTTCAGCCTCCAAATGTAGAAGTTCAACAGAGCAGCAAAACTGACCCAACATAAGTAGGGTATTTGAAGATAAGCCGCCAGAGGCTTTACGCCTACAAAAGCGATAATCATCCAGAGTATGAAAAGCCAAAGAATCAGTATTTCGATGAATGCCAAGGCGGGGCACTTGAAGTAAAAGAAAATAATGCTCCAACAGAAATTTAGAAATAGTTGAATGCCAAATATCCATAAAGCCGTGCTCTTGGCTTCACTTTCCGGCAATTTCCAAATCAGAAATAGGGAGATGCCCATTAGTAGGTAAAGTAATGTCCATGCAGGCGCAAATAATTGGTTGGGTGGATTGAAAGAGGGTTTACGCAATTGTGCATACCAGCCCGGTATTTCTTTGGCGGTGAGTGCGCCTGAAAGCCCTCCAACAATAAGCGGAAATGCCAAGCAACAAATCAGTTGAACTACTACTGCTAAACTCATGAGTTTAAAATTATGTGCATATACGAATGTATTCTATCTGGAAAGAAAGGTAGAAAGATATGCTGCAAATTTTCGCGCCCCCTGTTCATTAAAATGGCAGTCGTCATAAAATACGGAAGTATCGCGAGGCAGTGCGGAGTCAATGTCTATGAGCGTGAGTTGATGTACTTGGCAAAAACCTTTGAGTGCGGCATTGTACATTTCTACTCCGGTTCGCAATGCTTTTGCAGAGTAATAGGCATGTCCCGGCTCTTGTTGATATTCTCCTACTCCACCCATCCACAACAGGTTTTTTTCGTAGGCACTCATGGTATCCTTGTATAGAGCCGCTTGATTAATAAAGATGAGCGGTAACTTCTGTTTTTGGGCTTGGCGATAAATCAACTCAAGATTTCTTAGGTAGTCTGCTAAAGCGGAGGTCATATCGGGCAAGGTATCTATAAGGACAGATGCCTGCTGCCGGTTATGCCGCCATCGTTTTAATGATTCGCCATTGTCATCTTGAATCATCCACTTCACTCCACCGGGTTTCAGGCGATGGTAGCCCGCCTGTACTAATTCAAATAAGGCGGTTCGCTTCAGCATATTCTTTTCGTAGTTTCTGCCTTTATGCAAAAAGGCGATGCGCACTAATGAATCTTCGATGGCAGGGGTTAGCGGTAAATTGTTTTTATAAGGAGGGCCATTGCTGAGTTGCTTCATTAAATCATTTAGACCGAGCATGATGATCACCTCGTCTGTATATTTCAGTTGCGGAACAAAGTATTTCATTTGGAGATAGTGGTCAAAGCTGGTTACTCCGCTTTTGCCAATGCTGCCTCCGGCTACTTTGATTTTTGCATTGCTTGAAAGGCTGTCCCACAAGTGCCACCATGTTTCAGTGTCATCTAAGTATAAACATTCTGTTGTGCTGCCACCGAGAAACATGCGATTGCGTAGAATCCTTTGGGGCTTGCTGTTCGGCTTCGCTATATTGTTCAACAACAGGTCTCCGCGCAATCCCTGATGATTGATGGAGAAAGTCTTATTGCCGTGGATGCCATAGAAAATAGAGGAGTCGGGAAAAAAGATATGCTTTAGATCGGGTTGCCACACATAATAGCGGGAATCATTCGGGTGCAAAAGGCGTAATCCCATCTCTGCTATAAAAAGAGAAAGCAGTACTGACAAAATTATCAGTACTGCTTTTTGTATGGCGGAACTTGCTTTCATCGGCTATTGGCGGTCAAGCAAAGTAGCCAATTATCACAAATTACCTCTTAGGGCTTGTTCGCGTTCAATAGATTCAAATAGTGCCTTGAAATTTCCTTTTCCGAAACTCTTGGCTCCGCAACGCTGTATAATTTCATAGAAAACAGTGGGGCGATCCTGCACAGGCTTGGTAAATAATTGCAACAGATAACCTTCTTCATCTCGGTCAACCAGAATATTCAAACGTTTAATAGCTTCTACATCTTCATTGATTTTACCTACACGTCCCCATACTTCTTCATAGTAAGTGTCGGGCACATAGAGGAACTCTACCCCTCGGGAGCGGAGGTCGGTAACGGTAGCAATGATATCATCGGTTGCTACGGCAATGTGCTGACAACCCGCTCCATGATAAAACTCAATGTATTCTTCTATTTGCGACTTCTTTTTGCCCTCTGCCGGTTCGTTTATAGGGAACTTGATATACCCGTTTCCATTACTCACCACTTTGCTCATTAATGCCGAATACTCCGTTGAAATATCTTTATCGTCAAAGGTGAGCAGCAACTTAAAGCCCATCACGTCTTCGTAAAATTTCACCCAGTTATTCATCTGGCCGAGTTCTACATTCCCAACACAGTGATCTACATGTTTTAGGCCGGCCGGCTTCACCGGCACAGCGGACTCTCTTTTTTGATACCCGGGAAGAAATGCTCCGGTATAGTTCTTTCGTTCAACAAACTTGTGAATAGTTTCGCCATAAGTTTGTATCGCTGAAATCACCACTTCTCCCGAATCATCTTTATACACGGTCGGCTCCATCACTCCTTTCGCTCCTCGCTTGGTAGTTTCCGCATAACTTTTGCGGGCATCATCTACCCACAAGGCCAATACTTTCACGCCATCTCCATGCTTTTGATGATGCTTCGATATTTCGGTATCGGGAAGAATGGAGGAGGTGAGTATTAAGGTGATTTTGCCCTGACGAAGTACGTAGCTTGACCGATCGCGCACTCCTGTTTCAGGTCCTGCATAAGCAATGAGTTGGTAACCCCAAGCGCTTTGATAATAATAAGCGCTTTGCTTTGCATTGCCTACATAAAATTCAATATGGTCTGTTCCGTTTAAAGGCAGGAAGTCGTCTGCTTTTGTTTTGTCAGTAGTGGTTTCTATAGTGCTTGTTTCCATCTTACAATATTTAAGGGTTAACTAATCTTCTATCCAGCTTTTATAGTAATCGGGGCTTTCAATTTTAAGAGCTTCTTCGGTGATCCAAAGAGGTTTGAAAGTATCCACCATCACCGCCAGTTCTTTGGTTTCTTTGGCTCCTATGCTGCGCTCTACAGTGCCCGGATGCGGGCCGTGCGGAATGCCAATGGGGTGTAACGTAATCATTCCCCGCTCTACGTGTTTGCGACTCATAAAATCACCATCCACGTAGTAAAGTAATTCATCGCTATCTACATTCACGTGATGGTAGGGCGCGGGAATTGAATCGGGGTGATAGTCATACAGCCGGGGCACAAAGGAACAGATAACAAGGTTGTGCGCTTCGAATGTTTGGTGAATGGGTGGCGGCAAATGAACGCGCCCGGTAATGGGTTCAAAGTTGTGAATAGAAAAAATGAACGGATAGTGATTGCCGTCCCAGCCTACCGCATCGAAGGGGTGATATTGATAATGATAAGGATAGAGCAAACCTTGCTTTTTAATATAGACTAAGAAGTCCCCCTTTTCATCATTGGTCACTAAGTTTTCGGGCTGTTGAATATCGCGCTCGCAATAGGGCGAATGTTCTAATAACTGTCCCCATTCATTTTTGTATCTGTTCGGATAGACCACCGGGGTAAACGATTCTACGATAAACAAACGATTATTCTCATTTTCAAATTCAATTTGATAGGCGATGCCGCGTGGAATGACTACATAGTCACCATACTGAAATTTCAGTTCCCCAAATACTGTTTTTACTTTCCCCTTGCCTTCGTGAACAAAAATCACTTCATCGGCATCACTGTTTTTGTAGAAATAATTTTTGGTGGATTTGCGGGGCGCGGCTAATACGACATGGCAATCATTGTTTACCAACACCGCTTTGCGCGACTCAATAAAATCATCCTTAGGAGCTACCTGAAAACCATTGAAGCAACGGTGCTGTAAGTTTTTCTGATAGGCAATCTTAGGGGACACATCAATCGGTTCATCAATCTTTGTGACCACTGTAGGCGGATGGCAGTGATAAACGATGGAATACATACTGGAGAACCCTTCAGTGCTCAATAATTCCTCGGCATACAATTTTCCATCCGGTTTTCTAAACTGAGTGTGGCGTTTGGGAGGTATTTTCCCTCTGATGCAATAGTGTGGCATGTTTGTATTTTGTGTGACGAAATTAAACGTTGAAAACGAAGGTTCAATTTCAAAAAATGAAAAGTCGAAGGTAGTCAGAATTAGAAGGTCTGCCAAACGCAGATTGGTCAAGGCATTTTCTACATTCGCACAAAATTTTTTAAGACATGAAGTTCGCATTAATAGGATATGGCAAAATGGGGAAAACCATTGAAGCGGTGATTCAAGAGCAGCAGAACGGTGAAGTAGTGCTGAAGATATCGGAAGACAACAGGCAGGATTTCACGGTAGAGAATTTAAAGAAAGCAGATGTGGCTATTGAATTTACACAACCCGAAGCCGCGGTGGGAAATATCTACAAATGCTTTGAAGCCGGAATACCTGTGGTGGTGGGAACTACCGCTTGGCTGCAACAATTAGAAGAAGTGAAACTAAAATGCCGCGAAATGAACGGAGCACTTTTTCACT
>CAZQYO010000182.1:0-6156 GCA_964597415.1 uncultured Chitinophaga sp. | reverse complement strand
TATGTGTTTGTAAATGTAGATACTTCTCTACGCTTCTATGCCTTCCCGAAAGACACCTTCCTTTGTTCTCCAACGAGTGTCAAGTTGACTACTTCCACTTTAGGGAATCCACTTCCCGGAAATAGTTTTACTTATCAGTGGACTAATTTGAATACAAATACTTCCGCAGGAAGCGGAGCTACTCTTACCGTGAATCCTTCCGTCTCCACTGATTATTTGGTGACACTTTCGGGTGGAGCCTGCACTTTACATGATACGGTACATGTACTTATTGGAAGCAACATCCCTGTAAACATAGTAGTTTCACCTATTACTTGTAATGGCGCAGCAAACGGTAAACTTAAAGCGGTTCCGGTAGGGGGAAATCCTCCTTTGAGTTTTTCGTGGAGTAATGGAGTAACAGGAACGGACTCTATTGTTAGCCTTGCACCTAATACCTATTCAGTCACCATCTCCGATGCTCAGGGATGTAGCGGTGCCGATACGGTTACGCTGACCCAGCCGACTTTGCTGACTGCAAGTGCCTCAGCTCAAGATATCACCTGCTTCGGTCAAAACAATGGAACTGTTTCAGTCAATGTAGCAGGAGGAACAAGCCCTTACTCCTATCTGTGGAATCCGGCACAGGCAAACTCTGGAAATCTAAGTAATCTTTCAACCGGTACTTACAGTGTGACGGTAGCTGATTCTAATGCTTGTACCGTTACTGCCTCAGCCACTATTTCAGAGCCGACAGCCTTAACAGTGAGTACACTTTCTTATAATGCTACTTCTAATGGAGGAAGTGATGGATGGTGCTATGCTATTGCAGGGGGAGCCACTCCACCTTATACTTATTCATGGAGTAACGGAGCCACCTCTGATACAATTCAAAACCTGGTTGCAGGCACTTATTATGTGACGGTTTGTGATGCCAATGTTTGTTGCCATCCGGATAGTGCGGTGGTTACGGATCCTCCTCCTATTATTCTCAGCTTCGCCACCACTAATAATCTTTGTAAAGGAGATTGTAACGGAACGGCTCAAGTAAGTGCTATAGGTGGTATTGATCCCTATACATTTACTTGGAGTAATGGAATCACCGGTGATTCTATTTTCAGCCTATGTGCCGGAGTTTACATAGTAACAGCCACTGATAGTGCAGGAATTACTGTAACAGGAAATGTGAATATTACCGAACCCACCGCCATAGCCGTTGTACTGGACACTACTGATATTACCTGTTTTGGAGCAAACAACGGAGCGGTGCAAGCTACAGCGAGTGGAGGCACTCCGGGCTATTCGTATAACTGGACTCCCGGAGGAACTAATAATCCGATTACAGCATTGACTCCGGGCACCTATAATGTGATAGTTACAGATGCCAATAATTGTACGGCCCAAGCATCGTGGACGGCTACCGAACCTTCTCCATTAGATGTAATCATTTCCTCCAGCAGTGATATTTCATGTTTTGGAGGTAATGACGGAACGGCTGTTGCCTTAGCCACCGGTGGAACATCCACATATACATACGCATGGAGTGCTGGTACGGCAAATGGAAGTTCCGTAACCAGTCTGCCCGCTGGAAATTTCTTTGTCACAGTTACCGATTCACATAACTGTACTGATACGGTTTCTTTTACCCTTACTGAACCTACCGCAATTACCGCTTCTATTACCACCACAAATGCTACCTGTAACGGATTAAATGATGGAACAGTAAATCTCACTGTAGGGGGAGGTACCTCTCCATATACTTATTTATGGTCCGAGTCCTCCACTACAGAAGATCTTAATACCGTGTCGGCCGGAACTTACACAGTTACAATCACCGATGCTAAACTATGCACTGTCACAGCTACAGGTAATGTAGGAGAGCCTACTGCCATCACTTTGGCATTTAATCATACGGATCCACTTTGTACAGGCAATACCAATGGTACCGCAGAAGTAACCGCCAATGGTGGAACCCCAGGATATGCGTATGATTGGGCTTATACTATTTCAGGAAATGATAACAGTCAGTTAGCGAATCTCCCTGCGGGTATATATGATGTCACCGTTGTGGATGCAGCTAACTGTTCGGTTCAGGGAAGTGTAACCCTTACCGACCCACCTTCATTGAATGCGGCACTGATGAATAAAGAAGAAATCAGTTGCGCTAACGCAGCAGACGGCTCCGTTGAAGTTTCCGTTTCGGGCGGCACTCCTCCCATTCAATATAGCTGGAGCAATGGAATCACTGCCCCTCTGGTTAATAATTTGGCTCCCGGCACCTACAACGTTACTGTGGGCGATATGAATGGTTGCGATACTACCCTTCAAATCACCTTTATTGCACCGCCACCCATTGGCATTTTACTTTTAACGGCTGATTCTGTTTCTTGTCCTGAATATACGGATGGCTCAATACATGTATCGGCTAATGGAGGCACTCCCGGAGTAACCGTTCCGTATGAATACTCTTTAGATGGAACGCAGTACCAATCTTCAGAATTTTTTGCAGCACTACCTGCCGGCATTTATCATCTGTTCATTCGGGATAGTGAGGGATGTACAAAAGATACCTCTTTAATTATTGGCGAACCGGAAAAACTGGATGTGAGTGTATTGCCAACCGACTCTACCATTAGTCTGGGAAATTCTGTGACTCTAATTTCTAACATCAGTAACTATAGCGGTAGTGCCATCAATTTCTATACATGGTCGCCTACAACGGGAATTAACTGTACTGATTGTCCGGTAGTGAGCGCTACTCCCTATACGCACACTAACTACACTTTAACTGTAAATTATTTGAACGATTGCAGCGTTTCTGAAACAGTTAGCGTCTTTGTTGGAAATGGAGAAGAGTTCTTTGTCCCCAATGCTTTCACTCCGAATGGAGATGGCAACAATGATATACTGGAAGTTTACGGCCAAGGTTTAGCTACGGCAAAACTGAAAATATTTGACCGTTGGGGAGAGAAAGTGTTTGATTCGGGGAATCAATGGATAGGGTGGGACGGCACTTACAAAGGAGCTTTGTTAAACCCCGGAGTTTATACTTACGATGCCGAAGGAGTTTATCTCAACGGAAAAGTAAAGGAGAAAAAGGGAACGATTACTCTTATCAGGTAAGAATTTCCGACAGGTATTTTTGAAACTTTTATCCCGATTAATCGGTAAAAGAAATGGAAGGATACCAAAAAATAGGTGCGATAAAATTTTGTAGAGTGGAAATTTTCATATTTTAGACAACCTTTTTCAAAACCGAGATAAATGAAGAAACTTTTACCAATCATCCTCTTAGCAGCATTTGTGCTGAGAGCGGGAGCGCAAGACCCCCACTTTTCGCAGTTTTATATGACTCCGTTTTATTTGAATCCTGCATTGACAGGTGCGTTTAGCGGTAACTACCGGGTAACCGCATTGTTCAGAGGGCAATGGGGATCTGTACTCAAGGATGAGTCAGTTCCGATGTACCGAACCTATACGGCCTCTGCCGATTTCAGGGTCAATAAAGGATTTATGAAAGGCGATGCTTTTGGAATTGGTGCTGCCTTTATGGGAGATCAGGCCGGGGAATCTAAATACGGATTCAATAGCGGTGGATTATCTATCGCTTATCACAAATCATTAAATCAGCGCAATACCAATTATTTGGTGGCGGCTTTTTCTTCCAGTATTTACCAGCAAACGATTGATTATTCCCGTTTGCAATTTGGGAGTCAGTGGGATGGGCAAGGTTACAATGCGCTTTTACCCACCAATGAATTTTTAGTAGATAACAAATTCCTTTATTGGGATATTAATGCAGGATTGTTGTGGTACACAAAATTTGATTCGCGTAAGTACAGAGACAGAACAAGCCTTTATTTAGGTTTCTCTGCTTACCACCTTAATCGTCCGGCAATTTCATTTTTAGGTGACAAACAAGTTAAGTTAAACATGAAATTTGTTGGTCATGGAGGGGTTAGCTTTCCTATTGCGAGAAGGGTGGATATGCAACCTAAATTTATTGTTATGAGCCAAGGTAAGAGTATTGAAACTATCTTTGCTACGGACTTTCGTATTCTGTTTGAAGAAAGATATCCGGAAGGCAACCACATGCGTTTTGGAGCCATGTTCCGTATGGTGGGTGGCGATGCAAATGCACCTTGGAGAGACAAGCGGTTAAATCCTGAATCAGTTGTATTAGATGCAGGTGTAGTATGGAATGGTATCGAATTGGGCTTTGCTTATGATGTTAACGTATCTGAATTGATTAGCGGTTCCCGTTCACGCGGAGGCTTCGAAGTTGGGTTAGCGTATGTTGGTTCATGGAAAAAAAGAGGCCCTTCAACAATTTACTGCCCAAGATTTTAATTTGAAAACACCTCATAAAAAAGGTCGAACGTCTCGTTCGACTTTTTTTATTTTAAGTATTCATGGGCGCTACCTCATTGTTTCATATCGCTGAGTGTCTAAGCGAATAAATATAAAGAGCAAGAGTGTAAATGAAAGTAGGCTTGAGCCGCCATAACTGATAAACGGCAGCGGAATACCAATTACAGGCGCGATACCGATAGCCATTCCGATATTCACCATGAAGTGGAAAAGGAGAATAGAGGTGACGCAATAACCATATATCCGGCTGAATTTTGAGCGTTGCCGTTCTGATAGATAGAGTAACCGAAAAAACAGAGCGACAAATAATCCCACTATAATCAAGCTGCCGAGAAAGCCAAATTCTTCACCAATAGAACTAAAAATAAAATCGGTGCTTTGCTCCGGCACAAACTTTAATTTGGTCTGCGTTCCCTGTAGATAACCCTTCCCTGTTACTCCACCTGAACCGATAGCAATGATAGATTGGCGGATATTCCAATCTTTGCCGCGCTCCACTTCTTTGCCCAGCAATACATTAATTCGATCGCGCTGATGTGATTTTAAAATTTTATTGAAGGCAAAATCCACAGAAAAAACATACAAAGAAGCGACTACCCAAATACCGGCAATAGCTAAAGTGAGCTTTCGATTTCGTCTTGAAAAATAAACCGCCATAGCAGCGATACCCAAGAATATTGTTACCAAAATTAATTTGGGTACAATTAAACTAAGAACGGACAATGCAATTACAGAAGACCCTACAATGAGGAAATAAGGTTCTAAACCTTCCCGGAATAACACTAATGAAAAAGCGAGGAACATGACGGCTGAACCTGCATCGCCCTGCACTATTACAATAATCATAGGAATACCTATAATGGCAAATGCCTTCCACTTATCCCGCCACTTACGGATATCTACATTCAGCCCCGAGAGGTATTTAGAAATAGCGAGTGCTACTGCAAACTTTGCCAGCTCCGAAGGTTGCATAGAAAAACTGCCCAATCGAATCCAATTTTGCTGTCCCTTTACTTCCGTACCAATAAACATTACTGACAGAACAAAGAGCATGAGTAAGAAATAGATAGGGTACGAGAAAGTAATGTAGAATCGGGAATCAATTATCAAAATAACGAAGGCGATAATCGCTGAGGTGATTATCCACTGAAATTGTTTTCCGCTGTTAAGGGAAGAATTGAAAAGACTTGTTTGCTCATCGGTATAAACCGCTGAATAAATAGCCATCCAGCCAATACCTACGAGTAGAGCATACAGCAAAACGGTAATCCAATCAATTTTACCGGTTATGGATTCATGCTTGGCCATACTTATTTATTCGTCAATATCCGAGTTTAAGTCCACTGTTTTATTTATTGATACTCCGTATTTACTGAGAAGATTTCCCTCCATCATGCGTTTCTCTAAAGGTAATCTCTTTTGTTGTATGGTGTCGTTGAGATATTTTTCTACTATTAAGCTGGCAATGGGTGCGGCATAAGCGGCTCCATAACCACCGTTTTCTACAATCACGGCAACAGCTATTTTCGGGTTTTCCATTGGCGCAAAACCGGCAAACATGGAGTGGTTATCTCCGTGAGGATTTTGGGCAGTACCTGTTTTGCCGCACAAAGAAATTCCATCCACTTTGGCAGAGCGTGCAGTACCTTCTTCTACCACCATGTGCAAGCCTTCGATAACGGGTGCAAAAAATTGAGTATCCATCATAGAAACATGCTTGTCATGAGCAGGGGTAACATCTACATCAGTCACCGGATCAGTGATGCGCTTTACTACATGTGGGGTGATCCAGTAGCCTTTATTGGC
>CAZQYO010000181.1:0-6214 GCA_964597415.1 uncultured Chitinophaga sp. | reverse complement strand
CAGACCTGCTGCGGCTACTACCGCCATAAATATATTGAAGTTGTAATTGGACAAAACAAAAGCCACTACAGTGGTCAGCCCGGCTGCCGGGCCGGATACCACTAACTGCGAATCACTGATTAAGGAAGCCACTAATCCCCCGATGATGCCGGAGACAATGCCGGTATATAAAGGTGCTCCGGAGGCTAATGCAATGCCGAGGCAAAGCGGTAATGCCACAAAGAAAACAGTAAGACCGGCCGGTAAGTCGTGCTTGAGATAGATGCCCGTATAGTAACGGAGCTTGCGCGTATTTGTCATAAGTGCGCAAATGTATTGCGCAGCATATTCAGTTGCACATGATTTTGCTCATTGGTTGTAAACAGCGCATTGTGCGCAGTAGTAAATCTGTTTCGCTTTATTTGCACCTCTTTTAAAAAATCCATGCACTACCTCTCAGCAGAAAATCGTACCAAATCATTTGTCGAAAAACCTCTTTTCACAAATATATCCTTCAACATTGAGCAGGGCGACAAGATTGCCTTGGTGGCTCGCAATGGAGCCGGCAAAACCAGTTTGCTCCGCGTGCTGGCCGGCAAGGATATTGCTGACTCCGGCAAGTTTTGGATAAACCGCGAAGTCAATGTCTGCTTTTTGGATCAGAACCCTGAGTTTGAAGAGAACAAAAGTGTGTTGGATAATATCCTGAACCACGACCATCCGGCTATTAATACGGTGCGCGACTATGAGGTGGCACTACAACATCATGACGATGCCAAAATAGGAGAGTTGATGGTGAAGATGGATGAGTTAGGAGCGTGGAACTTTGAAAGCAAAGTGAAGGAAATTCTCACCTCCCTGAACATTACTGATCTGGATCAGATGGCGCAATCGCTTTCGGGAGGGCAGCGCAAAAGACTATCCTTAGCCAAAGTACTTATAGAAATCAGCTTTGGCGAGCGCAACAACTTTCTGATTCTGGATGAGCCTACCAATCATCTCGATTTTGAAATGATTGAATGGTTAGCGCAGTTTCTTTCAGATGCTAAAACCACTTTATTATTAGTGTCGCACGACCGCTTTTTTCTCGACATTGTATGCAATGAAATTATTGAGTTGGAAAATCAGCAGTTGTATATCCACAAAGGTAATTTTGAAACATACCTACAGCGAAAAGCCGAACGGGAAATAAGTGAAGCGGCCTCAGTAGATAAAGCGAAGAACATGTACCGGAAAGAGCTGGAATGGATGCGCAAGCAGCCCAAGGCACGCACCACCAAAAGCAAATCGCGAATTGATGCTTTTTACGATGTGGAAGAAAAGGCCAATGCTCAACGAAATGACGATAGGTTAGAACTCAACGTGAAGATGAGCCGCATAGGCGGCAAAATTCTGGAGCTGAAAAAAGTGTATAAGAGTTTTGGCGATCTTAAAATTATTCAGGGCTTCGACTATACTTTTAAGAAGGGCGAGCGCATCGGAATAATCGGGAAAAACGGAGTGGGAAAGACTACTTTTCTAAATGTGATTCTGGGCTTAGAACCTGCCGACTCGGGCAAGGTGAACCAAGGGGATACCATTGTGTTCGGTTATTTTTCGCAACAGGGATTAAAGGTGAAAGAGGATAAACGGGTGATTGAATATGTGCGCGATATAGCGGAGAATTTTCCTTTAGCCGATGGCACCAAGGTATCGGCCGGACAATTTCTACAGTTGTTCCAGTTTCCCCCCGAAGCGCAGTTTACCTACATCAGCAAGTTGAGCGGTGGCGAAAAGAAAAGGCTGCAACTTATTTCCTTACTTTTCTGTAATCCCAACTTTCTAATTCTCGATGAACCTACGAACGACCTCGATTTGGTGACTTTGAGCGTGCTCGAAGAGTTCTTAGAGCAATATCAAGGCTGCGTAATTATTGTTTCGCACGACCGGTATTTTATGGATAAGTTGGTAGATCACCTGTTTGTGTTTGAAGGCGATGGCGTGATTACCGATTTCCCCGGCAACTATACCCAATGGCGAATCAGCGAGGTGCAGAAAAAGAAAGAAGCCAGGCAGGGAAAACAAGAAATAAAGGAGCGAAAGCCGGAAGTAAAACAGCAGAAAGCGGAACCCGAAATTAAGCCCAAAGTACCCCTTGCAACCAAACGGAAAATGAGCTTTAAAGAAAGAAGCGAATTTGAAAAGTTGGGGAAGGAAGTACCTGAACTGGAAAAAGAGAAAGCTGCACTGAACGAAAAGTTAGTAGGTGGCGATATCCCTTACAACGAGATGAATAAAATGATTGAGCGCTTTGGCGAAGTGAGCCAACTACTCGAAGAAAAGGAACTCCGCTGGTTAGAGTTAAGCGAACTGGCCGGAGAGGGGTAATATTTCTAAACGTAGAAGGAGGTGCCTTGCGATAGTCCGTTCTACGGCAAGATCCGGCTACGCATTTTTATTCGTACTCACCGGTTTCAGTATTATACCTATATCCTTTCAATCCTTTTCCTTTCTAAATTCATCCCATGCAGAAGCGGTCAGGGTATCTCCGAAGGGAAGTATTGTGGTTCTTCTATATCCCGAATGTAGAACGGATAATCACCTGTCTTCGGGCTTTTCTACCGGCAGTCCGCATTGCTTTTTTAGAAAAACTATTCTGCTTTGTTACTCAATTTCATGAGAGCCGCATAAGCGTTTTTTATAATTACGGGTTGATTCAGCAGGTCTGTTTTATCGGAACTGATCTGCACAAATCCTTCGCCCGCAATCCCGGTTTTTACTTCACTCATCTCAAAGCGATTTTGCCCTCTGTCTAAAAATACAAATTGCTTATCGCCCATTTGCACAACTGCCTCTTCGGGCACCGCGATAGTGGGTTGGTTAGTCACTTCGATTGCTGCATTTAGAAACATACCCGGCAACAGATGGTGCTCTTTATTTACAAAATGGCAATGCACCAAAGCGCTTCTGCTCTCATCTAATTTCTTCCCTACCAGAATTATTTTTGCATCAAAAATTTCGGAAGGATTATTAGATAAACTTGCTTTTACATTTTGCCCGGGCTGCACCGAGGTTAAATCTTTTTCAAAAACAGTAAGCGCCAGATGAAGGTCGTCAGGGTTCACTAACTCGAAAAGCACATCGGTAGGGTTTACATACTTGCCCACATTCACATTTACCACAGAAACGTAGCCATTGATAGGGGACGAAATATTCACACTGCGGCTGATGTTGTTTTCGTTCAGGTTATCGGGATTTACACCAATCAATAAGAGCTTTTCGCGCAAGCCGCTCACGGTAATTTTTTGTGTGCGGAAATCGTTTTGCGTTTGCTCAAATGCTTTATCGCTGGTGCTTTTGGTTTCGTTCAGCAATTTTTGACGATCAAATTCTTTTTGCAGAAACAGCAACTGCGATTTCGCTATCAAATAATCTTGTTCCAATTGAATAAACGATTCGTCTTCCATCACCGCAATAGCTTGCCCTTTTGAAATTTTCATTCCCGGAAGCAGCTCTGTGCTTTTTAAAAATCCACCTAAGGGAAAGCTGATAGAGATGAGATTTTGAGGCGGCACATCTATCACCCCGTTTACTTTAAGCAGGCCGTGAATCGTTTTCATTTCGGGCTTGCCCGTTTCAATGCCTGCATTTTTAATTTGTGCTGCGGACAGCGTTACTGTGGTTTCGATCACAGGTTCACTCGATGTTTCCTTGGGGGCAGTTTCGTGCCCGCAACCGAAAAGCGAAAGAGCGATAAGGATTACTAAACTATTTTTCATGAGTATGTTTTTTAGTTGTTTGAATAAGATTGAAGTTCAATGATGTTTCTGTTCCACTCGCCAATGGCATTTAGATAATCGGATTGAATACCGATAGCCTGATGAACGAGCATCAGCCATTCGAGATAGCTGATTGCCCCGTTGTTGAATTGCAGAGCAGCATTATCCGTTAAAATTTTCGATTGCTTTAAAGCCCCCGATTCAAAGTATTGCAACTGTTGGCGGTTTTTTTCAATGCTGATTAAAAGTTGCTGCCACTCGGTCTGCTGCGTTTGCAGCGCATCGGCATAATCGTTTTTCGCCATGTCGTAGTTAATTTTAGAAGAAGCGTTTCGCGCATGAGCGGCATTGAAAAACAAAGGAATGTTCAGCCCCGCTATAACCGATGAAAATCGTTTAGAGTCGGAGTAAAAAACCTCAGTGCCGTTTACATCCATTCCTCCTCTGATTGATTGATTGTTGTACCCGATACTCAGTTGTGGCGATAAGCGGGCGCGACTCAGTTGCCATTCCTTCAGTGCGATTTCTTCTTCTTGCTTTTTCCATTTCAGATAAGGCAGGTTGCTGACTGATGAGGTATCTGACAAGGAAATGATTTCCATTTTTATGGGAATGTTCTCCGGGTCATACAGGATGTTTGTGTTCATCAAGCGGCTTAGATATAGTTGCAGAGAGGTATAGTCGGCTTTCCATTGTTCCAATTGATTGGCCACCTGCATTCGTTGCGATTCGGCTGCGGTCTTTTCTAAAATATTTGCATCTCCTACAGCAAACCGCTGTTCTTGTTTTTGAAGAAAGGCAAAGAAGAAACTATCGGCCTGCTGCAAGAGTTTCTTTCTTTCCTGTAGCAAAAGCATTTCGTAGTAAACAGCAGTAATTTGCTTTTGTAAATTATGGCGAATTAGTTTTTCGTTCAGCGCATTACTTTCAGTTTGCGAAGCATACACCTGCTTTTGCCTCACATACACCAAGGGAAATGAGATACTCTGCGAAATACCAAAGCGGTTATCGTTTAGAAGGCTGTTCATTTGACCGTATTCAAAAGAGGCATTGGTAAAAGGGATATCCCAGGCACTGCCTTCGAGCTTCTTTGCCGATTTAGTTTTCAGAAGAGAAGTTTGCACGGATAGATTTTGTTTCAGCGAAGAATCAATCGCCTGCTGTAGCGAAATGGTATTCTGCGAATTAGCAATGGAGGAAACACCTAATCCCAAAACCAATAAGCCTAAAGCAATGGATGGAATATTCAAATGAACATCGTTTGGATGGCCTTTAGCTTCCCGTTTTGCTTTTAGTTTCATAAAAGCCACATACAGTACCGGTAACACCAATAAAGTGAGTAATGTAGCGCTTACAATTCCGCCAATAACAACTGTGGCGAGCGGGCGCTGCACTTCGGCACCGGCACCGGTACTGAACGCCATGGGGATAAAGCCCAATGAGGGAGCCAAGGCGGTCATCAATACCGAGCGCAAACGAATTTTGGTTCCCTGTATCACTATTCTGCGAACATCTTTCACCCCCTCTTTGCGCAACCGGTTAAATTCTGCAATAAGTACAATGCCATTGAGCACGGCCACTCCAAACAAGGCAATAAACCCAATGCCTGCTGAAATACTGAACGACATATCGCGCAGCCATAAAGCCACTATACCTCCTACAGCCGAAAGCGGAATAGCACTAAAAATAAGAAGACCTTCTCCGATAGAATTGAAAGCAAAGTATAGCAGCAGGAAGATCAGCAATAGCGCCACCGGAAGTGCGATTTCTAACCGTTGTTTGGCTTCTGTGAGGTTCTCGAATGAGCCGCCATAAGTCACATAATAACCTGCCGGCATCTTCATTTGCGTTTCTACTTTTTTCTGCAATTCCTCTACCACACTCTGCACATCTCGTCCGCGCACATTAAAGCCGACAATAATTCTCCTTCGGGTATCCTCCCGCTGAATCTGGTTGGGGCCGTTCACAATGCTTACCTCCGCTAACTGGTTTAATGGAACCTGCACTCCCGAAGCGGTGGCGATTAATAGATTGCGCACATCGCTTATATCTTTCCGCAAATTATTCTGCACGCGCACCACCAAATCAAAATGCTTTTCTCCTTCATAAATCAACCCGGCAGCTTGCCCTGCAAAAGCGGCATTGAGCGTGCGGTTTATGTCATTAATATTCAAACCGAATTTGGCAATAGCTGCGCGATGATAGTTGACCACTATTTGCGGCATACCGGTAACCGGTTCTACGTATAAGTCTTTCGCTCCTTCTACCGGGGCAATCACAGCCCCTAATTTTTCGGCATAAGCGGCAAGCGTATCTAAGTCTTCTCCAAAAATTTTGCAGACTACATCTTGCCTTGCTCCGGTCATTAATTCATTAAAACGCATTTGTACCGGAAATTGAAAACCGGTGGTAATGCCGGGGACATCCTCTACCGCCTTGCCCATTTTCTCTGCCAATTCATCAAATGTTTTGGCAGA
>CAZQYO010000180.1:0-6227 GCA_964597415.1 uncultured Chitinophaga sp. | reverse complement strand
CATAAATATCCAAAAGCCGATGAGCAGTAATATAGGGAGTAAGTAGGGCACCACATCTCGCCACCAGTCCTGTCTGGCTTCGTACTTTACGTTGACGGGTGTCAGTTGTGGTTTGTCTTTGTAAAAATCTGTAATGAATTTGTCGAAAGCATCATTAGAGGCTACGGTAAATGAGTAATGAGGCCCCTTGTTAAGAGTACCGAAACGGGAACGTGCCACCTCCTTGTATTTGGCTTTGGTTAATGCGCTATCAGTGAGGTACACCTCTGCCTGTTTCTGATTTACAATGGCAATTTGATCCACGTCATTATTGGCTAACATTTCCTTTAAATCAGTGATGTTGCTTTCTTTCGTGTTCTCACCGAAGAATGACATGTTGAACGAAATGAGAATAAAAGCGAAAATGATGGCGTACACCCAGAAGTAATTAAACTTCGGTCCTTCATCTAAAATCTTTCGCCCCCGCTTATCGTTGCTTTGCTTGTTTTTCGAGTTTTTGTTTTCCTTATTTTCCATAATAACTTCCGATTATTCAAACGTCTGAAACAAGACGTTCCTTCTTTTGGTTTATTGTAATTACTTTTTCTCTTCTTAGTTCCCGAATAAGTGCTGATTTATTTGACGGTTACACCCTCGCGATAACGAATAATTTTTGCGTCACTCCAAAGGTCTTCCAACTCATAAAACTCTCGTTTTTCCTTATAAAAGATGTGAACGGTTACATCTACAAAATCTATGATCATCCACTCTGCTCCTTTGCCGCCTTCTTTTTGATAAGGCTTGAAACCATTCGCCTCAGTTTCTGCCAAAATATTATCGTAAAGAGCCTTTACATGGGTGCTTGAATCACCATGAGTAATGACGAAATAATCAGATGGAGTATCTTTTATTTTGCGCAAATCAAGACTCAACACATCATGTCCCTTCTTGTTCAAAATTGCATCCACCACTACCTTGAGTAACGCATCTGTTGCCGACTTTCTTTTCGCCAAATGTTATTGTGATTTTGTTGATAAAAAGGCACTCTTAACAAACCAAAAGTAATTAGTTTTCATAAATCAGAAATATAAGCCCCACACTTATGAATACTACACTTTTTACCGGTCATTATTTGGTGGAATTAGAGGAGGTTGATTCTACTAACAATTACTTGAAGGAAATGTTGGCAAAAGACAAGCCAAGTGAGGGAACTGCCATAATGGCGAACAACCAGTTTTCCGGACGCGGGCAAATTGGAAATAGTTGGATGAGCGAGCCGGGACAAAATCTGACCATCAGCTATTTATTTTATCCCGGATTTCTGGAGGCAAGTAAACAATTTTATCTGAATATGGCGGTAAGTTTAGCGGTGAAAGATTGTTGCGAAGCACTACTCAGAGATGAAGTAAAAATAAAGTGGCCCAACGATATTTATTATAGAGATACAAAGATTGGAGGGATTCTGATAGAGAACAGCATATGTGGGAATATGTTGAGTACTTCGATAGTGGGGATTGGACTAAACGTGAACCAAACAGTTTTTGATGCTTCTTTGCCTAATCCAAGTTCACTGAAAATAATTGCCGGAAAGGAGTTTGACCGACATGAAGCATTGTCCACCCTGAATATCTACATGGAGAAATACTATCTGCAACTGCGGCAACAGCATTATAATTTTTTAGAGAAAGCCTACACGGTGGCGATGTACCGTTATCAGCAAACACATGAATTCAGAAAGGCCAATCAAATGGTGCGAGGCGAAATAAACGGAGTAACTAAAGAGGGTAAATTAATCCTGCATTGCAATGGCAAGGAGCAACGGTATAATTTCAAAGAGATAGAATACATCATCCCATAAATCTACTTCAATCGTATTTTCATTTTGACCGGTTGATGGTCGCTGAAATCAAAGCCCATGCTTTTTCCATGAATTTCTTCTACCTCAATATTGGGAGAAGTGAAATAGTAATCAATAATCGTAGTGAAAGTGGTTTTAGGGTCGAAGGGGTATTTATTTTTGCGATTGGTAGCCGTAGTGGGGTCATAATGATAGTTCCAACCGGGAATATAGTTCGGGTCATTATTTCTCAAATACAGCGAGTCGTCTTCTTTTTCTATCTCCCAAGTGTGTACATTAAAATCAGGCGGAGCAATATTCCAATCACCCCCTAAAACCACGTAATTTCCTTTGGCATATTCCTCCACTAAAATCTTTTTGGCCAAGGCCATCTGCTCCTTTTTTACGCTGCCATCATCATAGGCCTCGAAATGTGTATTAATAACGATCAACTCTTTTCCGTTGGCTAATTTGTATCGCTGTTCCAGCAAGCAGCGCTCCAGATAAAAGAGTTTTCGCGGAAAATCCTTTATACCCGGCAAGGCAATTCGCTGGCTTTGTACAGGTGTGAATTTTGAAAGAGTTTGCAATCCGCTATAAATTTTACCCATAGGATCGGTGAAAGGAAAAGGGAGATACGTGACCTTATAGTTGGTAACAAAAGTGTAGTTGTGATCGCTTAATATATCGGCAAACTGGGCAGCTTCATCCACGTGATAACTGCGCTTGCTGTCGCGATCTACTTCCTGCAACATCACAAAATCTACATCTTTATTTTCGCCAAGTACTTTTTTAATACCTGCCATGTTTTTCAACACGTGCTCTTTTGGCGGAGTTACCATTTTGCCTCCATCGTAAAAAAAGTCCACCTCTTTGCCAAGACCTGCGTAACCCAAATTCCAAATCATGAAAGTGAAACTGGAATCGTTGAGAACTGCGGGAGTTGTCACTCCTGATTTTGCTGGAATGGTTTCGGCCGCCTGTATGGGAGCCGGACGAAATTTAGTAATGGCTCCGAGAAGTAACATGCCGCCTACATAGAGAATAGCAGCCAGTACTAACAACCCTATTAGAAGTAAAACTTGTTTCATGTGCTTTTGTATTGATTGCCGAATTTACATTTTAGAACGATGTTACAGGAAAATTTATAGTTTCGATTCGCTACAATTAACTATAATCTGAAACCATGAATCATTTTGAATGGAGTTGGACACAAGAAGGCTTGAAAGTTTTCGGGCAGGGATGGAGTCCGCCACAAACCAAAGGAGTAGTTTGTATTATTCACGGCTTTAATGAGCATAGCACTCGCTATACACAGGTAGCCGAACGATTGGCACAAGCCGGCTATGCCGTGCTTGCATACGATCTGTTTGGCCACGGTAAAACAGAAGGTAAGCGGGGGCATACACCTTCGTACGAAGCTTTGCTTGATTCCGTGAAGCTGATATTGAATGAAGCAGGAACCCGCTTTCCCGGAGTGAAAAAATTTCTGTGGGGACACAGTATGGGAGGGGGCATAGTGCTCAATTATCTGCTAAAAAGAAACCCCAACATATCGGGAGCCATAGCTACCGGTCCTTTATTGAAATTGGGTTTTGAACCACCTGCCATTAAGGTATTACTCGCTAAAATAATGATCCACATTTATCCGGCTTTTACCGAATCTGCTGCGCTTGACTCCAACGCGATTTCACGCGATACAGAGGAGGTGCGGAAGTATGATGCCGACCCCTATAATCACGGAAAAATTACTGCGGGCACTTTTCTCGGTATGTATAATGCCGGCAAGTGGGCCATTGACCATGCGGACAATCTGAAAATCCCTTTGCTGCTGATGCACGGCACTGCCGATCGCTTGACTTCTCCGGAAGGCACAAAAGAATTTGCCGAAAACGCACCTAAAAATTTGGTGACTTTAAAACTGTGGGAAGGCTTTTATCACGAACTGCACAATGAACCTGAACCCGATAGAAGTGAAGTGTTGGCGTATATGGTAAACTGGATGAACACTCACTGATATTTTGTTCTTGTCGCGCATGAAAAAATGGGGTTGGATGGTTTTAGTGCTGCTTCTGCTTGCGGGAGGCGGTTACCTGTTTCGCCATTTGCTGCTCCGCTCCTTGGTCACCTATCTGATTTGTGAAGATAAATTGCAAAAAGCAGACGCTTTGTTTGTGCTTTCGGGAGGCGGTTACGACCGTGGCAACGAAGCGGTTAAAGTGTTTGAACAAGGCTACGCACCTCGAATTATTTGTACCGGAGGAAACGAGGTGATAGAATTTAAGGTGTTCAACATAGATACTTTAGAAAGTGACATAACGGTAGCCAATCTGAAAAGACAACATATTCCCGACTCTGTCATTGTAGAAATACGCGAGGGAACCAGCACCAAGGAAGAGGCCGGCATCATTCTAAACTATTGCAAAAACCATTCGCTGAAAACAGTCATCGTTCTTTCCTCCAAGTTACACACTCATCGTATTAATCAGGTATTTCGGCAGCCTTTACAAAATATCGGAGTAAAGTTGATGGTGCATGGAGCGCCCAGTTCCCGTTTTGACGAAATGCTTTGGTGGCAAAGCGAAAACGGCCTCATTGCTATCAACAATGAATGGCTGAAGACATTTTACTATTGGTGGAAATATTGAGTAGAACTTACGCATTTTGATAATACTCCTTTCAGAAAGCTCCGCTCTATATCTACGTTATTTTCTAATTACCTCTAATGCCCGGTGAGTGATAGAGGTAAAGGTCCCCATAGGCATGTAAATCAAATATTTTATACTTTTTAGAAACCTGACTCGTCCTGAATGAGCTACTTTAGTCAAATAGTGTCGGCATGACTCCCGAAGTATGTAATGAAATATACTCCCACTCCACTATCAGTTTTTTGTAACTCTGCTGGCTCTCTGTCATTACAATCAGACCATACATACCGGCACTCCAGCCTTTCAAAGAGATAACCTTATTCTGTTGTTGGAGTAAAGTAAAACGAAAAGAGAAGAAAAATTCAGAGAAGGCTTAGTCTTCCAGTACAATATCAAATTGCACCAGGTCAATGAAACTGCGAACACGGTCTTCGATATCTTTATGTGTGAGTTGTTTCAGCCTTTCTGTTCCAAATTTCTCTACACAAAAACTCGCCATAGTGGAGCCGTAAATAATAGCTCGCTTCATATTCTCGAAACTGATGTCGCGTGTTTTGTCAATAAAACCGCAGAACCCTCCGGCAAAAGTGTCGCCTGCACCGGTGGGGTCAAACACATCATCTAAAGGCAAAGCCGGAGCAAAAAATACTTCGTTTTCGCGGAACAACAGCGCACCGTGTTCTCCCTTCTTAATAATGAGATACTGCGGCCCCATGGTTAATATTTTTCGCGCAGCTTTCACTAAGGAATATTCTCCCGACAGTTCGCGAGCTTCTGCATCATTTATCGCCAGCACATCCACCTTCATCATCACCTCCTTCAACGGTTGAATAAAGTCGGGAGTCATCCAAAAGTTCATAGTATCCATCACTACTAACTTAGGACGTTCCGGCAATTGCATAATTACTTTTAGCTGAAGATTAGGGTCAATATTGCCCAGTAGCAACACATCGCTGTCCCAATATGACTCGGGAATAACGGGGTTAAACTCTAACAACACATTCAGGTCGGTCACTAAAGTATCGCGGCTGTTCATGTCTAAGTGATATTTGCCACTCCAGAAAAAGGACTTCTTGCCGGCTTTTATTTCTATGCCTTGAGTATCTACTCCGCGTTGTTGCAGCAATTCCAGTTCCTTCATGTCAAAATCATCGCCAATCACCGAAACGATATTTACCTTTTCAGAGAAGTAAGAAGCACTCCACGCGATATAAGTAGCGGCTCCTCCTACTATTTTATCAGTTTTCCCAAAAGGGGTTTCAATGGCATCAAAAGCTACAGTTCCTACAGTAAGTAACGACATGGAAATTAGTTAATGGTGAATGATGGTTGTGTCACAAGTCTATCGTCTATAAACTAAAGGCGATGTTCTCAAAGGGCGCAAATATAATTTTACACAGAGGATTAGCAGAATAAATCTTTGCGAAAAAATTAAAACTGCAAGGCCACGCGGCATTGTCTTTTACACCCATTGGCAAAAGTCGCTGATAGCCTTTATCGTCTGTTTCTTTTTCTCAAACACGCACATGTGCTTGCAGTTGTTGAAGAAATGAACTTCAGCCACAGAAGGGAAAGCCGCTTGTTTAATGGTATAGGCAAAGGGGGCACTATCATCTTGTCGGCCATTTATCATCAGCACGGGAACCGAAGCGTTCTTTAACACCTCTTCTTTCCCCTTCCGTTTTCTCATAGCTTCATTGGCCTTTATCAATGCTTGCGGGGAATACTTTTCGGCTTTTGTAAGGAGCAAATTAATCAGCCGT
>CAZQYO010000179.1:0-6228 GCA_964597415.1 uncultured Chitinophaga sp. | reverse complement strand
TGTCCGAACGGTAATCCTCAGGTGGATCCCAGCGAATCACGGCATCTATCGCCAATTCAATAAATTCGGGTCGGGCATCTGCCGTCATTTGATAGATTAGTTCGGCCACAGTGCTGTGCCTGTTATTATCCAGCCTGCTAATCAGCAATGAATTAAATCGTTTATAAAAATTTCCCGAAAGCGGTTGGTGCAGGTGAAGGTATTTCATGGAACGGATGAAATAAGGCATCTCGCTACGGTTTTTTACAGAGGCAATTAGAATGATTTTTTGAGGTTGCAACACACGGGATAACTCTACCGCAACCATTCCTCCTAATGAAGTGCCAAGCAATACAAAAGGCTGAGTTGTATTTATAAGTGGAATAAACCGCAAAGCATAATCTGCTATGCTTTCTCCCTTACAACTGGGTAGATGTTCCAACACAAGCGCATTGGGGAATGCGCGCAATTGTGGCGCATACATTCTTTTGTCGGCTCCCAAACCGGGAATCATATAAAGGTTCACAGAATTAAAATTAAAATAATCAAAACCAATCTACTCGTTTTGGATTCACCGGCTCAAAACGATACATTTGGGTAAAAGGTAAACAAGATGAAAGAGGGGCTGTTAATTTATGGTTGTTATGGTTACACCGGCAAACTGATAAGTGAACAGGCCAAAGCCCAACAACTTCCGGTAACGCTATCCGGCCGCAGCGAAAGTCAGGTAAAAGAAATTGCCGAAGCCTTACAACTTCCCTACCTCGTATTTGATTTGCAAAATCCAAAAGCGATTGAAGAAAAAATAAAGAACTTCAAGGTCCTGCTCCATTGTGCGGGGCCATTTAGCCAAACCTCAAAACCTATGGTAGATGCCTGCCTGAACACAGGCACTCATTACTTAGATATTACCGGAGAATATCAGGTTTTTGAAGAAATATTTAAGCGAGATTCGGAAGCCCTCTCTGCTAAAGTATTGCTAATGCCCGGGGTAGGATTTGATGTGGTGCCTTCTGATTGTTTGGCGGCTTACCTCAAAGAGGAGTTACCTACCGCCACTAATCTGGAGTTAGCTTTATATCATAAAGGGGGCAGGCTGTCGCATGGTACCGCAATTACAGTAACTGAAAACCTCGGGAATCCCTGTATGGTACGCAGACATGGACTATTAACCTCTATTCCCAACGGCAGCCTTACCCGATTCGTCACTTTTGAAAAGAGAGGAGAAATAAAAGTAGTCGCCATCCCATGGGGAGATATATCCACCGCTTTTCATTCCACTAAAATTCCGAACATCACGGTGTATAATGCGGTTCCACAAACAGTGATAAACAGCATGAAGTTCAGCAACTACATTGGATTTATTTTTCGTTGGGGATTTGTAAAGAAATATTTGATTGGAAAAATTAAGCAGCGCTCCGCAGGCCCAAACAAAGAGGAAAGAGCAAAATCTAAAACCTTCATCTGGGGGGAGGTCAGTAATTCGCTTGGGGTTTCTAAAAGTGCCCTATTGCAATTGCCTGATGGCTACACCCTCACCTATTTAACCGCTGTAAAAATTGCGGAAATGGTACTAAAAGGCACCCTTCCCACAGGGGCCAAGACTCCTTCGGAAGTATTCGGCAAAGATTTCATCTTGCAATTCGAAGAAGTGAGCAGAACCGACCTTGCATAAATTGGCATTGTTTTTCTTCTGCGAATCAATAATAGTAACGTATTTCGCAAAAAAATTAAGTAGGGTTATGCTATTGACCTTTTCCGCTTTCAATGCTATTTTAAGAGAGAATAGTAAATAAAGTTCCCTTAAAAGCCCAAATAATTTATTTTAGGCAATGATTATATCAATCAATGACTGAGGACAGCATAAAAATATCGGATAGTAGTGGGCTTTCATCCACCATACCTTTTAAATCATTGGTAGAAATGGTGAATGAGGGAATCTTCTGTGTAAATGCTGAAGCAATTATAGTTTTTGCCAATCGCCAGTTTTGCCACAACCTCGGCTATTCTGAAGCGGAATTATTAGGCAAGTCCGTTTTTGATTTTTTCTATGACTCAAAAAATGTCCGCCTCTCTCAAGAAAAATTTGAATCCCGCAAAAAAGGCGTAAGTGATATGTACGACATTCGTATGCGCAAAAAAAATGGGGAAGGGGTTTGGATTCGGGTAAATGGGAAACCGGTATTCAATGAAAAAGGAGACTTTGTAGGCTCCATTGCCATACATGCTGATATTTCCAAACAAAAACTATTGGAAGAAGAATTGATTTTTGCGAAAGAAGATTTGGAGGCCAAAGTCATTACCCGCACCCGTCAGCTTTCAGAGGTAAATGAACGTTTACAAGGTGAAATCAAAGAGCGCAAGTTGGCCGAAATCTCTCTCAAGAACAGTGAAAAGCGTTTTCGGGATATTTTTTTCAATTCCCCTGATGCTATTTATGTAGAGAGTTACGAGGGTAAAATTTTAGATGTAAACGAAGCCACTTGCAAACTGCACGAAGCAGACCGGGATTACCTCATCGGCAAAACCATATATGATGTTACTCCCGAAAATTACAGAGCCACGGTGATTAAGCGACAGTCGCAAATTGTAAAGGGGGAACTGCGCAAATTTGAAAGTGAGTGCCTTGCTAAGTCAGGAAAGGTGATCCCGATTGAAGTGAGTACTGCCAATATAGAGTTTAGAGGGAATCCCGCCCTGCTCTTACACGTCAGAGATATTACCGAAAGACACGAGCACCAAAGACTCTTGCAGCAACTTAACATGGAATTGGAAGACAAGGTGAAACTGCGCACCCGCGAGTTGGAAGAAATCAACAATAGACTACAACAAGAAATTGCCGAAAAGGAGAAGTTTGAAACGGAAATTCAGCGACAAAAAGATTTTCTCCGTTTGATTATTGATTCCACTCCCAATATGATTTATGTGAAAGATGAGAATGGTCGCTTTCTATTGGCCAACCAGTCCACGGCTGAGTTCTACAATATCCCTCCGGAAAAAATGGAGGGGCACTTAGATAGTGAGGAACAGTTTAGTTCAGATGTGCTCGACTATTTCATGTGGCAGGATCAACAAGTCATAGAAATAAATGAAACCATACGCTTTCCCGAAAGAAAATTAAAGAATCTTACCACCGGAGAGGTTTGCTGGATACAAACTATCAAAAAGCCCATTCCATCACCGGGCGGGACACAGATGAACATTTTGGGGGTTTCTACCGACATCACAGAAATAAAAGAGGCCAAAGAGAAACTTCATATTTCTGAGCAGTTATATCGCGAAATAGCCAGGAACCTTCCTAAGTCTGCTATGTTCATTTTTGATAAAGACATGCGATACATACTCGCAGAAGGTCCACTCATCGGGATTATCAGTAAACCAAAAGCAGACATAGAAGGAAAAGAGATTCGCGAAACTATTAGAGAAGCCGAGCGCGAAAGAGTAGTGAGTGTTTATCAGAAAATATTAAATGGAGAAAGCAGCGAAACCGAACAGAATTTTTTTGGGCGTTCACTAAAGGTATATCATATCCCTATCAAAAATGAGGCGAACGAAATTATCTATGGAATGGTGATGATTCTCGATATCACCGACCTTAAAGATACCCAGCGAGAATTAGAAAAACGCGCCAATGAACTCCAACATTCCAATGAAGAATTGGAGCGATTTGCCTATGTGGCCTCTCACGATTTGCAAAGCCCATTGCGCACTATTGCCAGTTATTTACAGTTGCTGGAAATGCGATACAAGGAGGTGTTGGACAAAGAAGCGATGGAGTTTATTGACTTCTCGGTAAATGGGGCCAAGCGCATGCAAGCCGTTATTCAGGAACTCTTGAATTATTCAAGAATTTCTACCGTTCGCAAACCTTTTATTACCGCCAGTTTAAAGGCAATAGTAAATGAAGTGATTAAAAACTCTGATAGCACAGTGCAGGCTTCAGGGGCGAGTATAGAGATAGAGGAATTGCCTTACCTCTACTGCGAGCCTAATCAACTGTATCTGCTATTTCAAAACCTGATAGACAATGCGATGAAGTTTGTAAAGGATAAGAAGCCTTTGATAAAAATAGCGGCACAGGAGCATGAAGACGAGTGGGAATTTACGGTGAGCGATAACGGTATAGGAATAAAGGAGGAATTTAAAGACAAGATATTCCTCATTTTCCAGCGCCTTCACTCTCAATCAGAATATGCCGGAACCGGTGTGGGTCTGGCCATCTGCAAAAAGATTGTCGAATTACACGGAGGTCGTATTTGGGTAGAATCAGAGTTGGACAAAGGTGCCGCGTTTCACTTTACGGTGAGTAAACATCTCGAAGACGAGAAAGCCACCAAATCATAAATTCCCTCTCTCTAAACTTTCAAAGAATACATTTCGGAGGTTGGCATTTGCCTTTCGCTTTTAGAATCTGATATTTACGCCATGCTATTGTACATCAACTGGAATGTCAATCCTGAAGCTTTTCATATCGGCTTTCTATCTATAAAATGGTATGGGCTGCTGTGGGGTACCGGGTTGATGAGTACTTTTTTTCTCGGCAGCTATATCCTCAAAACGCTTGGCCGCGATGAAGAAAAGCTGACCATACTAATTCAATACATTTTTGTTTTCGGATTAATTGGTGCCCGCTTGGCACAAGTATTTTTTTATGAATGGGACTACTTCAGCAGCCATCCCGAAAAAATAATTGCCGTGTGGGAAGGCGGACTTGCCAGTCATGGAGGG
Source organism: uncultured Chitinophaga sp. (assembly GCA_964597415.1). Classification (GTDB taxonomy): domain Bacteria; phylum Bacteroidota; class Bacteroidia; order Chitinophagales; family LD1; genus Bog-950. The sequence goes on along the minus strand of CAZQYO010000179.1, from coordinate 1,521 downwards.
GTATTGGGAGGCCTCTTAGGCTTACTTATTTTTTTCCGCAGAAACAGTGATTACCCTTTGTTTTGGACAATAGATCATGCTGCCATTGTAGTATTGCTGCTCGCTGCTCTGATTAGATTGGGCAATTTGATGAATTCGGAAATAGTAGGGAAAGCTACGGAGGTGCCTTGGGCATTTGTTTTCCAATCCTACGACAGCGTTCCCCGTCATCCCGTAGTTTTATACGAAAGCATCGCTTATTTTTTCATTCAGTTACTACAGTTGTATTTATTCCGAAAATATAGAGATACCCGCCCAGGTATATATTTAGTAGTATTTTTCTTACTGGTATTTTCAGTCCGGTTTCTTCTCGAATTTTTTAAAGTTCCCGAAGGCCGCCTCTTTTTCGGAGTAATCAGTAAAACACAGATGCTGAACGTTCCCTTTATTCTTACAGGAATTGTTTTTCTGGTGTTGGTGATGCGGAAACAACTCCGTTACAAATTATCACCCCATGGCCGATTATAAAAAATGGATAGGAGGCGGGTTAGGAGCTTTAATCGGTGGTCCCATAGGTGGGCTGCTCGGATTTATTGTAGGAAGCGCCTTGGATCAAACCTCCGAACTAAATGAGGCTTTGCTGATAACAAAAGGAATATCGGAATTGGAAGTAAACCTGATGGTACTCGTTTCTCAGCGTATCAAAATTGACTGAAACATTTCGCGGGCTGAAGTATCTTTTTTTACCACCTTTTTAAATCAGCATTTCAATCCCGCATATACTCATGAACGGATTCGTGTACTCCATCACTGTTTGGAAAAAGAGTATGATTTAAATGTGGCTTGTCAATCCATCCGAACGCATACTCCACATGCTACACGAATCCAAATCATTCATTTATTGTTTGACATTGCCCTTAGCGATGGCACTTTTAGTGAACGCGAAGATTACTTCATTTTTAGAATCAGCGGCTACCTCAACATCAATGATATTGACTTCAAAAAACTAAAACCACAGCATCTGACTTCGATTGTTTCTGTATATGATCTGCTGGGAGTAAAGAGTAACGCTTCGATGAGTGAGGTTCGGACAGCCTACCGAAAATTAGTTTTAAAATACCACCCCGATAGAAATAAAGATGCCGGTGAGGAGGAGAAAAAACGCTTATCCGAAAAATTTCAACAAATACACGAAGCTTACGAAAAGATAAAGTTGGAAAAAGAGAGATTATAATTTCGCTAAGAGGAAGAAGCGGCATATTGAATGTCGGAAAGCTCGTTACAGTCATCTTTAGCTGCATATTGCAAGAAGTAACCATACCGAAGCCGTGTGGTGGTCGAGTGCGATAGTAAGCTGCTTAAATTGACTTTTCCCCCTCAATGGTTAAGCTATTAATAGACAAATGAAGAAGAATAGTTCTATCCGAATGCTCATTGCACTATCAAAGCAGTGAGGTCATTAATCACCTCCGGCAAGCAATGGAAGGATTGCGAATTGCCAATTCCGAATCGAAATGCTCGGGAAGACTAAACATTTTTTAA
>CAZQYO010000178.1:3102-6257 GCA_964597415.1 uncultured Chitinophaga sp. | reverse complement strand
AGAGATAATAATCGTTTCGTCCGGTTCGGCCATGTTATCCTGAATAGGCATCACGTTGATATCGGTGCTTAATGAACCGGCCGGAATAGTAATCACGGAAGGAATGGTGGGATAATCCACGCCATTAGTTGCGGTTCCGCTAATTTGAATGCCTACTTTAATATCAGCCGGTTGAATACTCGGCATGGCAAAAGTGAATTTGCCGCCCACGCATCCTTCGTAAGCTGAATTATACCCTTCATTTTGTAGTTGAGCCGTAGAAGTAATGGTGATAGGAATAGAAGTAATGGAATTAGCTTCAATAAATACTCCCGAGTCGTAAATTCTATCCGATACGTCAGCGATAGCCAGTTTCAAATGATAAGTTTGACAGGGTATTACGGAGGCCACTGCTGTTAGCACTACCGTCATTCCATCGTACACAATATTTGAATCTACCACCGGTGATAGATTACTTCTGAAAAGAGAAGAATAAGAAAGTGACTGGCAGTTTGCCGGAGTGCCATAAGGTCCCGAAACGCCCGGATTGATTGTATTGATAGCTACCGGTAAATTAGAGTTAGGCACCTTTGCAATATTCATGCTTGAGTAGTTGCCACCTGCCGGATTTGGTCCCGAAATGAAAAATCCAAATACATCATTAAACTGCGTGCATACCCATTCCGGGTATTCTTCGGAGGCAAACACGTAATTAAACATCAACACATTTCCCTGCGGTACTACATCAAAACTCAGCACTGATTTATCGTAGATATAGCCACCCGTTAACGATTGCAATTGCGCGTCTCCGTTGCCGGAGTATGAGCTTGAAGCAAAGCTGCTGGCCGGTTGAGAAATGTTGGCTACGTTTCCCGTGCATAGCACTACTCCGTTAGCTATTCCTAAAGTGTTGGAAGTATTTATAAATGTGCCGGATGAATTATTGTTACCGCTTAAAGAGAAGTTAGAAACAGAAACTCCGGATCCGGCTAAACTTTGAGCCAAATCTTGAGCATTAGCATTCTGCGTCACAACAATTTGTGCGCTGACGGCATTAGTGACAGTAAGTGAGAGTAGAAGGATAAAACAGTTCCTCAACCGTTTTGTCAGTAATTTCCTGTCCGAAAAAATACTGATTGTTCCTTCATCGTACAGTTTCCTCATGTCCGATGTTTTCATTTCTATACGGAGAGGCAGAGAAATTGTTCCGTTTTGAGGGAATGTAGTCCCGGTTAAAACAATCGGAGATACGAAAATGTGAGAATTGCATCGGTGAAATCAACTGTTCTGTTTTGTATATTCCCTTATGCGGTAGTAGTGTTCATTGTCATTGATAATACCGCGCACATAATGGACGAATGGAGGAATCTCCATCCGCTATTTGGTCAGAAATGCTTTTTTGACCGACAGGTAGTTCTTCCACATACAGATGTTTGTAACGAATCTGCTAAAAGCATTGACAATACTGTAGAAAGTGACTTAAATTCATCCCTTAATCACTAAGGGAAGCGATGGGGGAATACCTTGATTGGGAAAACAAGTTTGTGTTAAAGTGTAAGTTACACTTGGTACATCTGTTTGGAAACAATGTTTTTAAACAGAAATTGCTGGCATCATCAGTGTTTTTAGAAATGGAGAAGAGAAGGTTTTCTAAACAGTAATTCACAATATAGGTGCTGAAATCCGTTATAACTGGCAGAAAATTCTGACCCATGTGTAGGGCGAGGAGTTATAAATAAAACTATGAAACAAAAAAGTGGCTTACTCTTCATTGCTGTTCTTTTTTCTTCGGCTGTATTTTCACAAGCCGTCAGAAAATACAGCAATGAATTTCTTCAGATAGGAGTGGGGGGAAGGGGCTTATCTATGAGCAATGCGCAAGTAGCTTCTGTCAGCGATTTGTATGCGAACTATTACAACCCTGCCGGTTTGGTGCACATTCAGAATACTTTTCAGGTAGGCATTATGCACTCCGAGTATTTTGCGGGTATTGCAAAATATGACTTTGTGTCCTTTGCTGTGCCCGTGCAACAAAAGAAGCGAGTCACCGGTTTTTCCTTTTTTCGCTTTGGTGTAGATGATATACCGAACACGCTATTTCTGGTTCAGCCGGATGGAAGTGTGGACTATACTAAAATCACTTCTTTCAGCGCAGCCGATTATGCGTTTATGTTGCATTATGCGCAGGTGTTGCCTGTCAAAGGACTTAGTATAGGCGTAAGCGCTAAAATTATATATCGGCAAATAGGGAAGTTTGCCAAAGCCTTTGGTTTTGGATTAGATGCAGGGCTTCAATATCGTATCAAGCAATGGCGGGTCGGTTTTATGGCGAGAGATGTGACCGGCACTTTTAATGGATGGACCATGAACTTTACCGATGCAGAGAAACAGGTTCTGCTGCAAACCAATAATGATTTGCCTAAAAACAGTTTAGAGATCACCAGCCCCATGTTCATATTGGGCGCAGCGTATGAAGGCAACATCAAGAACAAGTTTTTTATTACTCCCGAAATTAATTTTGGACTGACCACCGATGGCAAGCGAAATGTGCTCGTAGCTGCCAAGCCTATCAGTATTGATATGAATGTAGGATTGGAATTAAAATATGTGCCCGCTAAGGATATAGATGTGTGCTTGCGAGCCGGAGTGGGAAATCTGCAACGCTCTACAGACGAATTGGGGAAAAAGAGATTTACCGTGTCGCCTAACATCGGAGCAGGAGTTCATGTCAAGATAATTTCATTAGATTATGCCCTCACTAACCTTACTACTATTAAAGATCAAGATGGTGGTGCCGGACTTTATTCGCATGTGATATCTCTACGACTTGACATCACCAAAAAGCAAAAAGAGTAAACGATGAAGAAAGTTGTACTCCTTGCCCTATTTCTCAGTATCTGTTGGTTGCTTAAAGCGCAGCCATACGGCAACGAATGGATTGATTACAGTCAGGTGCATTACAAAATCAAAGTAACGCAGGATGGGCTGTATCGTATTCCTTATTCCTCTCTTTCGGCTGTTATCCCCAATCTGAGTGCGGTGAATACCGCGAATTTTATCATGTATCATAATGGGCAAGCCGTTCCTATCTATGTTTCCGCTACCGGCACACTTGGCTCCGGTGACTATATTGAGTTTTACGGTCGCAAAAACATAGGAGATGTGGATAGCTTTCT
>CAZQYO010000178.1:0-3092 GCA_964597415.1 uncultured Chitinophaga sp. | reverse complement strand
TTATTACAGTTTATTTACCGATACCTCGATCTATTTTCTGACTATAAAAAATGGAACCGGTAATCCGCGCTTTATTGAAACCAATAATAGTTTAGTGAATTTGCCGCCTAAAGAAAACTACTTCATTCACACCGTGCGCCAAGTTTATGCGGGCAGGTATTACGAAGGGAAGTACTATAGCGTGAGCGGGGAAGAGGTGTACAAATCCTCTTTTGAAGATGGGGAAGGTTTTGTCAACAGTGCTTTCTTTGGGACAGTGAGCAGTGGCTCACCTTCTCAGCAAACCCAATTGAATTTCAATATCGCTACACCATACATTAATTATTCCGGGCCGGATGCCAATTACTACACCGTATTTATCAATAACTCTTTCCCCGATAATCATGCAGCACGAATTGGATTTAATACCAACAGCAATCTGTACACTCAAACTTCGGCACAGGGCTTTCGGTTGAATAAAAACAACTTTACTATTCCCTTGAGCCAGTTGAACAACACGGGAAACAACACCATTACATTTACTGAAAGTAGTTTTACGGCTTCCAGCAAAAAGCAAAATGCGGTGTGCCTGAATGAAATTTCCTATCCGAGAGATTTCAATTTTGGAGGGCAGAATACCTTCTATTTTCAATTAGCCGCTGATCCTATCAACAAAAAGTATTTAGAGATCAATAACTTCAACGATGAAGGCTTTCAGCCGGTGCTTTATGATCTTACCAATAAAATACTAATCCGCTCTACTTCCTCTCCCGGTACTTCCCCTCTTAGATTTGCCCTGCCACCCTCTACCGTAAAGCGCGATTTGTATTTAGTGAGTGGTGGCCCTAACAGCTACACTACTATCACCCAAATTACTCCGCTTCAATTTGCCAACTACTCGGCCTCGAATCTTTCGGCACAGGGAGATTACCTGATTATTTCCAACACCGGCTTGTATGATGATGGCAACGGAAATAACAGGGTAGAGGAATACCGAAAGTATCGGGATATAGATGATAACCCCGGAGTAGGGAAATACCATGCGCGGATTTACGATATTGAACAGTTGTACGACCAGTTTGCCTATGGCGTACGAAAATCTCCTTTAGCCATCCGAAATTTTATTCAATATGCAGAGAACAGTTGGTCTATCCGGCCAAATTATGTCTTTATGATTGGAAAAGGCAGAGAATATAATGTGATGCGAAATGGAGGAGGAGCTTACAACCAGTGCTTGATTCCCACTTTTGGTTTTCCCGGTTCTGACAATTTGTATTCGGGCAGCAGAGCCAGTGATATGCCGGGAGTATCTGTAGGCCGGTTGGCTGCTACTAATACGCAAGAGATAAAAGATTATTTAGACAAAGTGAAGGACTATGAGTTGGCGCAAAACACCTATGATGAACCGCAGGCTATTGCACCCAAACTTTGGCAGAAACATCTGTTGCACTTTAGCGGAGGCACGGGTTCTACCGAGCAAGGTCAGTTTTCTGCTTATATCAATTCATATAAAAGAATAGCGGAAGACACCTTGTGGGGAACTCGCGTAAATATATACAACAGGGTTTCCAATAATCCCATTGACGAATCGCAGTCACAACTAATTAAGCAACAGATAAACGATGGCGTTTCGGTCATCACTTTCTTTGGGCACTCTGCCACAGGTGCTTTTGATTTCAGTGTAGATGAGCCGGAAAACTATACCAACTATGGCAAGTATCCCATTTTTATCTCCAACGGTTGCTTTGCCGGATTGATACATGATGCCAGCCCCGGCTATAGTGAGAAATTTGTTTTTCAGCCGAATGCCGGAGCTATTGCTTTTATGGCTACCACCAGCTTGTCCGTATCGTCCAGCTTAAATCTTTTTACAACCAATCTGTATAAGGAATTCTGTAATCCGCTTTACACACATACCTTGGGCAACTGCTTTTCGCGAGCCTTAGCCGATGTATATTCCGGCAATCCCAACGATCGGGATCTGATGGTGGCCTATGAAATGACTTTACATGGTGACCCGGGAATAAGTTTCAATCAGTACCCGAAACCCGATTATGCGATTGAGCAAACCTCTGTCTTTTTTACACCGGCTACTATTACTCCGGGCTTAGACTCATTTGAAGTAAATGTAGTGGTGACCAACTTGGGTAAAGCGATTAAAGATTCGATTGCCGTGACGCTGAAACGAACTGCTTTTGATGCTAATGGTAACCCGGTGGTCTATAACTATCGCAAAGAAGTGCGCGGGGCTTATTATCAGGACACGGTCACCTTTAAACTCCCTACTATTTTTTCTTCCGTAGGGCATGGCGAAAATCAATTCTCTCCCTACGTTGATGCCGACTTTGCGATAGATGAAATGTCGGAGTTAAACAACGGCCTTTTATCTCCGGTGATTATCAATATTCAGCAAGATGATGTGATTCCAATTTATCCGTATGAGTTTGCCATTGTGCCGCAGCAAGGAGTTACTCTAAAAGCATCTACAGTAAACCCTTTTGCCGCTCCGCGGAATTACATATTTGAGATAGACACTACAGAGTTCTATAATTCTCCCTTAAAACAATCACAAACCGTTTATCAGTCGGGAGGGGTGTTGCACTGGACCCCTACTCTCCAGTACATAGATAGCACCGTGTATTACTGGCGCGTAGCTATAGATTCTACTACACCTAATTGGCATTACACTTCGTTTGTGTATATTCAGGGAGAAGATCCGGGATGGAATCAATCTCATTACTTTCAATGGCAGAAGGACAACTTTGTCAATATCATTCAGGATAGCGACCGTATTTTCAAATTCCCACCTACGACTAACGAAATAAAAGTAATCACCGGTATTGCAGATGCGGTAGGCGGTAATCTCGATTACAATTTATTGGGATGGGATTATAACAACAACAACATGTACCGTTATCGGATGGGAGGTTGTGGTTTTACCCGAGGAATTACTTTTGCGGTCATTGATAATACGACCGGGCTTCCGTGGAGCAGTTTAAACACCGGGAACATAGATCAATGGGGCGATGAATTTGGAAACTACCACTGTGCCGATAAATATTATGAGCAGTTCGGCTTTGACTTTCTTACGCAAGGGATTCACCCAACCGGCT
>CAZQYO010000177.1:0-6259 GCA_964597415.1 uncultured Chitinophaga sp. | reverse complement strand
CGTTGTCCGCATGGCTAATGGTATTAAACTGGGTAAGCGGAGAAATTTTTTCGGTAAACTCATTGCCGAATCGCTCTTGCAAATAGCGGTGAAACTGTGGGTAATCAGTCAGTGATTTGCGTTTAGAAGCGTCTCCCCATTTCCACCAATTAGTATCTGATAACTGCATGATAATCGTTTATGAAAGCGCCTAAAGATAGAAAGAGCCTCGATTCAGCAAGTATGATTTTAATTCTTGAACAAACCGGCATAGCCAAAAATATAGTTTCAGGAAATGAAAAAGTTTGACTTGGTTTGAAGTTGTATGACAATAGATTTTACCAATACCCGAATCAAAGAACTGGCCATTCACAGAGTGGGCAACCGGCAGCGGGAGGAAGGGTACTTCCTCTCTAAAAACAACAGTGAGATAAAAGACAGCGATGCGCACGATTTGCTGTTGCAATTTTTTACCGGAGTTTTTAAACAACCCGAGTTTTTCCAGTTTACCCACCCCACCAATACGGATAACAACGACTTAAACAATGTAGCCGTAAAAGTATTTAGCCGTAAAATGAATTTTTTAGCGGCCGGTCAGGATATTGCAAAACTGCTTTACAGCCGGTCAGACCATCCAAAAATAAACGGAGGCGAGTTGTATGTGGTTGCCTTTTCGGAGGTGAATGTAAATGGAACGGCCCTTCAGGCACTGGGCATATTCAAATCAGAAAGCAGAACTCCGTTTATGAAAGTTTCGCATCGGGCAGAACAGTATGACTATGAATTTGACGAGGGGATTGACCTCAAAGCGATGGACAAAGCCTGTCTCATACTGAACACCGCTGCGGAAGATGGCTTTCGCATTTGCATACACGACCGCCAAAGCAAAGGCGAAGAAGCCCTATATTGGAAACATCACTTTCTCGGCCTCAAACCCTGCGCAGATGACTATCACAAAACACGGCAGTTTCTCACGCTCTGCAAAGACTATATCAAAGACCAACTGCCGCAAGAGTTTGAGGTAGAGAAAACCGACCAAGCAGACCTGTTGAACAAATCGGTGGCCTTTTTCAAATCCAATGAAAAATTTGATTATGAAAATTTTACCCGCGAAGTGATTCAAGAGCCACACATCATGCGCTCCTTCGGCCGGTTCAAAGAAGAATTTGAAGAAAATAATGCTTTAGAATTGGGAACCGGTTTCGGCATTTCCGACTCAGCGGTGAAGAGTCAATCGCGCGCATTTAAAAGTGTGCTGAAATTAGACCGCAACTTTCATGTATATGTGCACGGCAATAAAGAACTGATTGAAAAAGGCTTTGACGAAGAGCGCGGCATGAACTACTACAAAATTTATTTCAGGGAAGAAACTTAAGTGCTTGCCAAAGCGCAGAATAATGCCATTTTAATCACTCAAAAAATAATAGTGCAATGAAACAGCAAGTAATCATAATTTTGGAGGTGCTTGTATTACTTATAGCCGGTTGTTGTAAACACAAAAAAGAAAATGTTTGTAACCCCAACCAATTTCAAGTAGGTTCTTTTAACGAGAAATATGGCTCAATTTTTTGTGAGGCAATAATTACGAATACACATATATTCTTAGAAAAAAGGAGCAGATTGATTCTATTTCAGAATGCTCGTTTTCACCTTCTCCTGCTTTTCCTGTTGATGAATCTAATATGGTCTATATAATGTTTGGCAAATTATCCTATCATCATAAAGATACTTTAGTAACTAATTTGCTACTTGATAGTTGCTCAAAATTGTTGACATACGAAGTTAATATGATACAACGAGATACCACCGTACTTCGTTGCCCGTACGGAATAAGTGTTGTTAGGAGTATTTTTTGTTCTGTTGAAGATATCCTGTCCGATTACCAAGTAGAAGTAAAGTATAAGTATGTGCCGCTGCCAGAGTAAGATAACTACAGCCCCGCCATACCGTGGCGGGGCTTTTTGTATCTCGGTGTTCGCGATGTTCCGTAGCATTGCCTGTGGCAAGCAGGGCATCCCGAACTGATAGATACAGGCAGATTTGCCATCTGTTTATGAAACAATTAAAAATCATCTATTAACTCACATTTAAAATGCAGTGCGCCAACAATAGGAACAGCCTATTTTAAAAAGTAGTGTTCGTGAAACTTTGATTTCTATTGCTAAGCGGAAATCGTGAAAACGGCTTCCGTTTTTTTTATTTTGTGAACCTTGCATAAGATTTCTACTTTCAATTCACAAAATATTTTCCTATGAAGAAACTTCCACTTTTGCTTGCAGTTCTTCTTTCCATTTTTTTTCAAACCGCCTTTTCGCAATCGCAGCCCGCGCAACCCACATCAGGTCCGGGAGGGAGTGATTATACGTTTGGCGGGGTTACGCAGTATGATTACGGCACCAACGGCAGTGGAGATGATTTTTGGTTGTACGAGCCAAACAGTCCTGTGCCTGATTCCGCCAATGTGGTAGTGTTTATTCACGGCTTGGGCGAAACCAATCCGAAACTTTACGGAGCCTTTATTAAACATTTGGTTCGCAAAGGAAATATTGTAATTTATCCGCGCTATCAAAAAGACTTGAATGCCGATGCCGTAACATATAATGATAGTTGTGCGAAAGGAATTCAACGCGCATTGGATACTATTCAACAGGCCGGCCATGTGAAAGGTCGCATTCAAAATTTTTTCATTCTCGGTCATTCAGTAGGTGGGGTGTTGACGGCTAATATGTGCCTGTTGTACCAGCAATATGGTTTACCGAAACCTCTTTCTGCTTTTTCGATACAGCCGGGGGCAGCCGATTATTTAATGAATTCTTATGCCTCCTTTCCATCAGACGTTCCTTACTTAGTCTTGGTAAGTAATGATGATGCCATAGTGGGCACTTCTCCGGGTACAACTATCTTTAATCAATCGGTAAATGCCCCGACCTCACACAAAAATTTGGTGCATACCTATAGCGATAGTCATGGCTCACCGGGAGTTACCGCCACCCATTTTGACCCGCTTGCCGGAGATGCGGCTTTTGATAATGGGGAAACCAATCTGTTCATCTCTTTCTCGGGCAATGGGCCGGTGGATGCGTTTGATTATTACTGTACTTGGAAACTACAGGATGCACTAATGGATTGTGCGCTCCACCATCAAAATTGCGACTACGCCTTTGGCGATACTCCCGAACAACACGGCATGGGTAACTGGAGCGATGGCACTCCAGTGAAAATTTTAGAAATTACTCCGAGTGCTACTTCCGCAGTTGATGATTTACAGAATGAAATGGAGGTTTCTGTTTATCCAAATCCGGTGAATAAAAATTTTGAATTGCGAATTGCCAATAGTGACTTAAGCCGACCTTGGACTTATGAGTTGTATGATGTAACCGGAAAATTATTGCTGGCAAGGAAAATAAATACATCCAATACTACGCTACAAACAGCAGATCTTCCTGAAGGCATCTTCTTCTATCAACTAAGAAATTCTTTTGATGAAGTTTTGAAGACAGGAAAATTAGTAGTGCAATAATTACGAATTGATCGCTATCCAACTCATCAAGCCCATACTTTCTTTCAATACATTTTCGTCCACGTTAAAAGTGGAAGTGTGAAGCCCTGAAGTAATACCTAGTTTTTTATTGCTTACTCCTAACCGATAAAAACAAGCGGGGATCTGATGTGTATAATAAGCAAAATCTTCGCTTCCCATGCGAATTGGAACATCTAACACATTTTCTTTTCTGAGATAGTCTTGCGCCAGCAGTTGCGAAGTGCGGGTAATTACTTCGTCATTAATCAGCACAGGATTGCCCTTTTCAATTAGGACATGACAATTAGCGATGTATTGTTCGGCTATAGATTCGCAAATGGTCGCAATTAGTTGCTGCGTTTGCGCTCTCAAGTTTTCATCGAAACACCGCAGCGTTCCGGCTATCTCCACCACATCCGGCACTACATTGGTAGCGCCTTTGCCTTCAATTTTACCGAACGAAAGCACCAGCGGTATTTGAGGGTTGGTTATCGTTTTTAACTCCAACAGAATTTCAGCCGCTATCAGAATCGGATTTTTCAACTCTTCCACGCGAGCTGCATGTCCCCCTTTTCCTACTATAGTCAGATATATTTCATCGCTGCTGGCCATAAATCTACCCGGGCAAAAACCAACTTTACCGGCTTCGATTTCGGGCGACACATGCAGTCCGATAATTTTCTGAACTTGTGGATTTTCCAGCACCCCTTCTTTTATCATTTCCAATGCCCCGCTCGGATTTGTTTCTTCACTGGGTTGAAAAAAGAATTTGTATGTGCCTTCGATTTCATTTCTCAGATTCGATAAAATCATGGCTACCCCTAAAAGGTTGGCCGTATGCACATCATGACCACAAGCGTGCATCACTCCTTCATTCGCGGAACAATAGGAGAGTTCATTTTCTTCGTGAATCGGCAAGGCATCCATATCGGCACGTAGCGCAATACACTTGGAGGAAGAATTTTTGCAGCGCAGTGTACCTACCACACCGTTTTTTGCCACCCGCGTTTGCACTTCAATACCTGCCTTCATCAAGGTTTCAGCTACCAGCTTAGAGGTTTCTACTTCCTGCCAACTCAGTTCGGGGTGCGCATGGATACGTCTGCGCAAGGTCACTACCGGCTCATAATATTTCTCAGAAAGGTGGCGGATTTTATCTTTCATACCAGACGAGAAATTATTTCTCTTTGATTTTATCTTTTACAATAAACGCTCCCGGATATAGCAGAATCACCTGCTGAAGATAGTAAGTCGCTTCTAATCTGGTTTTAAAATCTCCTATGCGCAGTTTGTAATAAGGCTGTTCGTATTCGACATACGAAGCCAGTTCAGGAAATTGTTTATACATCGTGCCTTTGCTCTGATACACTTCATCGCGCACATTGGTATAGTTTACCTGTATCCGGTAGCCTTCATAATATTCTTTCTTCCGGTTAAACTCAATGTACTTTTGTTGCAGGTCAGCCACTTTAGCCTCCTCGTAAATCCGGTAGTTTTTCCCTTCTATCACGGTTAGTGAATCTTGCGCTTTGATTACTGCCGGAAACAATAGTGAGCCGACCCATAGCACTAAAAAAGATAGAAACGAGATATTCCGTTTCTCTGTCGAATTTAAAGATTGAATATTCATGATGTTACAATACTGACACTTGCGGAACAACCTAAACGGTCGGCTCCGGCTTCGATTAATTGCCTGGCAAATTCCTTATCGCGAATTCCTCCGGAGGCTTTAATTTTTATGCTGGGAAGTAAGTTCTTTCTCAAGAGTTTGACTACTTCTACGGTGGCTCCGGGCTGCACGTGACCGGTGGAGGTTTTTACATAGTCCACCGTCATTTCTGAGCATAGTTTACACGCTTTGATAATCTCTTCATTAGTCAATAAACCGGTTTCGAGAATTACTTTCAATTTCCCTCCCCGAAGTTGGGTAATGGTAGCGGCACTGGTGAGTTCGTTTTTCAGGTAATTCATATCATTTGCTTTCAAGGCTATAATATTAATCACCATATCTATTTCGTCCGCTCCCTCATCAATGGCTCTGCGCGCTTCTTCCACCTTTGCGGGCGTATGCGAAAACCCCATTGGAAAACCAACTACGGTGGCAATTTTTACAGGGGTTTCGGCCAGCCAAAGTTTGCACTTGCGCACAAAGTATGGCGGGATACAAACTGCGGCAAAACCATAGTCACACGCTTCGTCACAGAGTTGCTTAATCTCCTTTTCAGAAGCATCTGCTTTGAGTAGAGTATGGTCAATATATGGAGCGAGATTCATCAATTAAAAATATGGAAATGAAACAAGTACCCAAGTGGTCAGAAAATAATTGTTGCTGTTATTGCCTTAATTTATGGTAAAGATCAATTTCGATTCGATTAATCCTGCGCATCGCGACCATGGCAATTTTTATACTTTTTGCCGCTGCCGCAAGGGCATGGGTCGTTCCTGCCAATTTTAGGGCCTACGCGAACCGGCTCCGGCTTTTTCTCTACCTGTGCAGTATTTTGTTGCTCCCCTCCGGTACTCCCGTTCATTACATCTCCGCGACCTTCCTGAATTTTTTTAGCATACTCCTTCCTTTTTTGGTGTTCCGCAGTATTCAAATGTTCCGGCTCGGCCTGAGGAATGGTTCCTTTAAATAGAAAAGATGAAATCTCTCTATTTACATTACTAATCATAGCAGAGAACAGATTGAAGGCTTCTTGTTTGTAAATGATAAGCGGGTCTTTCTGCTCATAAGTAGCTAATTGCACTTCCTGCTTT
>CAZQYO010000176.1:0-6284 GCA_964597415.1 uncultured Chitinophaga sp. | reverse complement strand
TAAGTATGCCACCGATCAGGATACGGTGGAAAAGGATTATTACGATTTCACTAAAATGCTCGAACAGGTAAAACTGACAGACACCGATGGAAAAGAAAAGGATTAACATAGCAGTTACCGGTCTGAACAATGTGGACAGTCCCGGTCCGGGTATTCCGGTGATTCGCGGTCTGTTAGACAGTAAAGAGTATGACGCGCACATTATCGGACTCTCATACGATGCTTTAGAGCCGGGAATATACATGCGCCATCTGGTAGCAAAAGTCTATCATATTCCGCTACCGACAGCAGGACAAAGCAGTCTCTTAGAAAGGCTCCGGTATATCCACAGCAAAGAGAAGATAGATTTGATTATTCCAAATTTCGATGCCGAGCTTTTCAACTTTATTAAACTGGCTCCGGTTCTTGAAAAGGAGTTAGGCATAAAAACTTTTCTGCCCACTATTGAGCAATTTGAAGAACGGCACAAAGCAAATCTCACTGAATTCGGAAAAAAATATGGTATCAAAGTGCCGAAAAGCAAAATGATTTTCGGCCTTTCTGAAATTCCATCGCTATCGCATGAGTTTACATATCCATTAGTAGTAAAAGGAAAATTTTATGACGCTAACATTGCTTACACCCCTGAACAGGCAGCTCAATATTTTAATAAGATAAGCGCTAAATGGGGGCTGCCCATCATCGTTCAACAATTCACTTATGGCACTGAAGTAAACGTCACTGCCCTGGGAGATGGCAAAGGAAATACGATTGGTGCAGTGCCCATGCGCAAGCAAGTAATTACGGACAAAGGAAAAGCCTGGGCCGGTATTACTCTTGAAGATGAAAACCTGTTGCAAATCACCAAGAAACTCATCCACAACTCGAAATGGAAAGGCCCTTGCGAATTGGAAATGATAAAAACAAATAACAACGAGTATTACCTTATCGAAATTAATCCGCGATTTCCCGCCTGGGTCTATCTCGCAGTGGGTGCCGGGCAAAACCACCCCGATGCAATGATGAGAATGGCGCTGGGAGAAGAAGTAAAACCGTACCTGGAATATGAGGTGGGCAAAATGTTTATCCGCTATAGTTACGATATGATTTGCGATCTAAAACAATTTGAAACCATCTCCACCTTTGGAGAGTATTAATAAAATTTTTAAAACAATTTCCAATGAAGAAACTACAATATGAACGCCCGCTTATTCAGCGCCTGAATACCGGACTGATGAACAAATTCGGTATGCGCACAGAATATACACCTCTCACACATATTGATGATGTGTCTGTTTTGAAATTGATAGAAGATTTTGGCTCTCCACTTTTTGTTGTTTCTGAAAGGACCATCCGCCAAACTTATCGCGAAGCTAATCGCGCATTTAAAACTCGCTACCCAAAAGTGCAATTTGCATGGTCGTACAAAACAAACTACATCAATGCGGTTTGCAATGTTTTTCATCAGGAAGGGTCGTGGGGCGAGGTTGTATCCGGCTTTGAATACCAAAAGGCGATCAACAATGGAGTGCCCGGCAATAAAGTGATTTTCAATGGTCCCGATAAAACAGATGATGAGCTTAGAATGGCGGTAAAAAACAACTCGCCTATTCACATAGATCATCTTGATGAACTTTACCGCTTAACTGAAATTGCGGAAGAACTGAAACTGCGCCCGAGGGTAGCTATTCGCGTAAACATGGACACCGGCATTTATCCGATTTGGGATCGCTTTGGGTTTAATTACGAGAACGGACAGGCTTGGGATGCTATCAACAAAATTATACTGACCGATAAATTAGAATTGGTGGGGCTGCATTGTCATATCGGAACTTTTATGCTTTCACCGAGCGCCTATGGTATTGCGGCTGCCAAAATAAGCGATCTGGCTCTCGCTATCCGCAAAAAATACAAGCGCAATATCGAATACATTGATATGGGAGGCGGCTTCGCTTCAAAAAATACATTAAAGGGATCTTACTTACAAGGAGTGGATGCCAACCCTAATTTCGATCAATTTGCCGAAGCCATTTGTGCAGCTATACTCAACTCAGGCTTCGGAACCGATGAATTGCCTTTACTAATATTGGAAACCGGTCGCGCCCTGATAGACGAAGCAGGGTACTTGTTGGGCACCGTAATTTCAAATAAGCGGCTGAGTGACGGAAGACGAGCTACCATTCTGGATTTTGGAGTTAATGTGATGTTTACTTCCTTTTGGTATGATCATAAAATTAGTCCGGCACAGGAGTTTAGCAACTTCACCGAAGATTGTGTGCTATACGGCCCCTTGTGTATGAATATTGATGTGATTCGCGAAAACGTAACACTCCCTCCATTAAAAAAGGATGATCATGTAGTGGTGCATAATGTAGGGGCGTATAACATGACGCAATGGATGCAGTTTATTTCGTTGCGGCCAGCGGTAGTGATGATTGATATGGAACATCTACCGCACCTCATTCGCAAAAGAGAAACCTTAAACTCCATTGAGTCAAGCGAAATAAAGCCGGATTATTTAGCGAAGTTTAAGTTGTGATTCTAAGACTCTATGATAGCAGCAGATCGTAAACTCGCATTGAACTTTTTTGCAGATAGCTTTATTCATAGCTATTCGCAAATGTTCTTTTCAGACAATCGCATCTTTGCTTACCTCATTCTCATTTCTTCTTTCGTAAATCCCTATTCCGGGTTCAGCGGAGTGTTTGCCCTCACCTCAGGGATACTAATTGCCTGGTGGCTTGGCTTCAATAAAACCTATCTGCAAACCGGGGTTTACAGTTTCAACAGTTTGATGATCGGGCTGGTCATGGGATTGTATTTCAATTTCAGCATTCAGTTCTTTATTATACGTTTTGTGATTTCCATATTCACAACATTGCTGTCGAAGGCTATCGCCATAGTTTTTTCAAAGTACAACCTTCCTATTCTGGCCTTTCCTTTTTTGCTTTCCGTTTGGGCTTTGATAGTTGCCCTCCGCACCTCCCATGTGGTTACCCTGAGCCAAACAGGAATTTTTGTAAACAATGAGCTGTACTCTCTCGGAGGAATTCACTTAGTAGAGTGGTTTCAGCAATTAGATGCCTTGCCGATACCCCGTTGGGCAGATGCCTATTTTAAATCGCTGGGAGCTATATATTTTCAATACAACATCATATCCGGTTTGCTCATTGCGGTGGGCTTGCTGATATATTCCCGCATCGCGTTTACGCTTTCGGTTATCGGTTTTATTACCGGCTATTATTTCTTCCAATTCCTCAATGGTACTGCGGAGCCACTCAACTATAATTTTATCGGCTTCAACTATATTCTGTCTGCTATTTGTATAGGGGGCTTTTTTTTAATCCCTTCTAAGAAGTCCTATTTGTTAGCACTGCTTACGGCTCCCATTATCGCTATCATGCACACCTCCATGATGGTCGTGTTTGGCTATCTTCAATTGCCCATTTATTCGCTGCCTTTTAATGTTATCCTGATAGTTCTATTGCTCACGTTGAAATACCGCACCGAGTCTAACCAACTCGAATTAGTTTGGATTCAACAGTTTTCTCCCGAAAAAAATTTATACAAACACCACAACGGAAAAGATCGCTTTAGCCATCAGTCCTATTTCCCTATTCATCTTCCGTTTTTTGGAGAATGGTATGTATCGCAAGGTCACGATGGAAATATTACACACAAAGAAGAATGGAAATATGCCTGGGATTTTGTAGTCACAGACGATATGAAGAAAACCTTTCGTCTTCCCGGCACTTCAGTAAATGATTTTTATTGTTACAACGCTCCTATTTTAGCTCCGGCTGACGGATATGTTTATGACTTAGTAGATGAAATTGAAGACAACCCGATTGGCGGTGTAGATCTCGAACATAACTGGGGCAATACCCTCATCATTAAACACAGCGATACCTTGTATTCTAAGTTAAGCCACCTTCGCAAAGGAAGTTTTAAGGTAAAGCCGGGAGATTATGTGCATAAAGGAGAAGTAGTGGCTACTTGCGGCAGTTCGGGGCGCTCTCCCGAACCGCACATACACTTTCAATTGCAGGCGACTCCGTTTGTGGGGTCCAAAACGATGAAGTACCCTATCAGTTATTATGTAGAGAAAAGAGAAGCGGATTACCTCTTCCATTCGTTTGATTTTCCCGAAGAGCGATCCACCATTTCAGGAATACAAATTACCCCCACTTTAAAAAATGCCTTTGATTTTATCCCGGGTAAGGAATTGAAGTTTGAGGTAAGTACTTCTGACAAGAGCAAAAAACAGTTAGTGAAATGGGAAATTTTTACCGATACCTATAACCACCCATATCTCTATTGCCATCAATCTAAAGCCTATGCCTATTTTGTGAATAATGGAACGGTGCATTATTTCACCGATTTCTATGGCGACAAGAAATCACTGTTATATCAATTCTACCTGGGTGCTTATAAAATTTTATTGGGCTATTACGACCGCATAGAAGTCAGTGACGTTATACCAATGAGTGGGTTTTATTCGGGGGCGGCTAAGTTTCTGCAAGATTTTATTGCCCCTTTTCACATCTATTTAAAAGTAGAGTATTCCTCCAAATTCAAAATTGCGGATGACCTTCATCCCCCCACTTGTGTGCTTATTGAATCTACGGCTACGGTACATGCCGCCTCGGGAGTGCTGAAGAAAACAGACTTTGAAATTTCAGTTGTACAGGGAAAAATCAGCTCCTTTAGAGTGACCAATAATAACCAGACGATAAGCGCACAATGTATAAGTTGATTTCATTTTTTCTTATCAGCGTATCTATGTCCGTATCGGCACAAACTGAACTTAATTCAAAATGGGTGAATGACAGCACTTATGCGTTGTATAAATCGAAAAATTGGAAAGCATTGGAGCTACTTGGCAGCAAAGCCCTTCATCAGCACATTGACTTCTATTATCTGCGAATGCGATTAGGCATTGCCTGCTATGAACAACAAAAGTATCGTGTGGCTTTGTTCCATTTTGAAAATGCCGAGCGTTATAATTCTATGAACGAACTAACGAACGAATATCTTTATTACAGTTATCTTTTCAGTGGCCGATACAACGAAGGAGAAAGAATATCCTCTCATTTTTCGGACACCCTTCGCACTATCACCCATACTCGGAAATTATCTCCGGTAAACTTAATAAGTGTAGAGACCGGGATGAAATTTTCGACTATATCGCAAACCGTAAAGCCATTGTATTACTGTTCCTTCGGCATTAATCATTTATTGGCTCGCGGCTATTCCTTATTTCACGCCTACAATTATGTGCAGCAGCAATATTATTATGGCACATATCAACAACATCAATATTACCTCAGTGCAAATATCCCTCTCAAAAGAGGATTTTCTCTTTTCCCAGCCTTTAGTGTTTTATATGATGTATTCTCCTCTACGAATAAAACGGTGTCCAATAAAAAAGTCCATTTTTTAGGGTCTTTAAATGTGACTAAAGATTTCCCCTATGCGAAAGTGACCTTGGCTAACTCATTTTCTAATTTCGATACTTCCTTTCAGATACAGCACAGCTTGGGATTAACGGTATATCCTCTGGCCAATCAGCGCTTATTACTTGGGGGAACTATGCTTATTTTTACAGATAACCGGTATAAGAACGTCCGTCCTTTATTTCAGGTAAACATGAGTTTTAACTTTCCCTATTTTTTTGATTTCAGCGCGACTTACATGTATGCTCGGGTTCGTAATTTTAATCTTTACAATGGAGCCATTATTCAAAATGGGTATGATATGCTGAACGATAATCTGACTTTTGTACCGGAGTTTATTATAAAAAGGCGTTATCGTATATACGCAGCGTATCAATTAGAATTTAAGAAAGAGCAAACCCTGCAAACCAATTACATTAGTCATGGAATTTCACTCGGAACAAAAATTATTTTTTAAACACCAATAGTTATGAAACCAATCACAAAAACCACCACACTTTTCTTTGCTCTATTTTTTTTAAGTACAAGTTCAGTTTTCGTTCAGAGTGCTGCACAGAACGCTTTCACCAAAAGCTATGCCTCTGAAAAATTGGGGAAATACAGTGATGCGATAAAGGAAATAGCTGCCGTTTACGATGAGAAAAGTTACGAGATTAACCTTCGATTGGGGTATCTGAATTATGAGGCAGGCTTGTTTACCGAAGCGATGAGCTATTATCAACGCGCAATGAATTTAATGCCTTACAGTATTGAAGCAAAATTCGGCTACGTGCTTCCCTCTGCTGCAGCAGGCAACTGGGATGCGGTGCTAAATCAGTATTTGGAAATCACAAAAATTGACCCTCAAAA
>CAZQYO010000175.1:0-6322 GCA_964597415.1 uncultured Chitinophaga sp. | reverse complement strand
GCACAGTTTTCCGTCTACATCCTGTTATTTGCGATTTCCCCGAAAGACTACTAATAGCTAAAAACGTCATCGAATTTTACACAGGAAGAATCTTCGAACCTACATACAGGTAAATTTCTTTCATAGGTCTGCTGAGTTTTGTGTTTCATTTTTGAACCTATCTGCTGTTACTCCTCGTAAAGAGCGGAGTATTGCGAATAGCATGAATTGCTTCTTGTAACTCGCGGGCTTCTTTGTAACTGCTCAAATCTACGGTTATGTGGTCGCGAATGCTGTGAAATACAAAGCTGAGTTGTTTGTCTCGCAGTAAAACATCAATGATGTCTTTTCGTATGGCGCGTTGAATTCTCTCTTCGACTTTCTCTGAACTTATCTTTAACCGTACAAACGAATGACTGTTGATGATAATAACAATTGCATAGTCTATAAGAACTTTCTCGCTATAACCGTTTCTTCGTTCTTCGGTAACCAATGAAACAATCGGTTTTATGTCCGGCTTAAATTTTTCATCTCTTAATACTTTTTGTGTTCGTTCAAGGAGCATCCTCCATTGATAGGCTTTTTGTATCAACCCATCACATATTCGAGCGGAATTGTAATGACTTGAGATTACGTTAGTTCCTATGGTGTCTCGCAGATGCTTATACACCAATGTATCCGGCATACCATCTTCAATATACCTGTGGCCATCCTTTTTGAGAGAGAACATTTTTAGGAGTTTCTCCTCAAGTTCTGTTTTTGATTTAGGGTCTTTTGTATTAAGAAATTCGGTTAACTTGTTTTGATAGTCTGATAAGTGCGCTACGCTCTCCGGCAGCAACATGGCTGCCTCTTCCTTTTCACTAAGGAGAATATTTAATTTTTGAATTACTGTTGATTCATACATGATTTTGGTTTTACATTTTAGAAGGAAAAACTGCCGAAGCGTTCTTCGGCAGTTTCTAGGGAAATTATTTTTTTACGACTCCCTTAGGCGGATTGTAAGTAGGGTTCAATTGTTTGCCCTTGTTACCTTGCGCCTTGTCGTAAGTAATGTTGGTGCCGGGTGTACCCTTGTTCGGGTTTTTAATGTCGGCCTCATTGTTTGGTTTACTCATAACACTTGTTTTGAGTGATTGCAAAATTGCTCGACAAAACTCAGCGTTAAGCCAGCGAATAGAAAGCGACTTACTATGGGTAAAAACGGACAATTAAGTATTAGACTTTAAATGTTGATTGTCAGCTACTTGTAACGCAAATACATCTATTGTCAAAAATTTAACAAGGTAGCAACCTGAATAAAGGGATAAATTTGGCTAAACACTTATTATGGCTAAAAAATCACGGAATGGTAATACGCTTACCACTAACATATTGGAGTTGATGCGTCAACTAAAAGAAAAAGATATGCTGGCCGATTTAGAGGCAGACTTAAAAAAGAAATACAAAAAGGCTCATGGTAATGTAAAGATGTTCCTTGTCTTTCATCAACTAATAAAGGAAGATGTTTCAGCATTGGAACCAAGCAAATCTGATGAAGAAATAGCAGAGTTTGTAGGGTTAGACATTACCCGCTTTAACGATAAAAAGCAAGATTTTTACGACCGCATTTTGGACTACGTTATCAGAAAAACGGAGCAAAATGAGAACTGGGAGAAGAGAGCTTTAAAGATTGTTGAAGAGGTAGATGCTTTATGGGATTTAGGATTAAGAAAACATGCGGAGGCGAGGTTTTTAAAGCTGGAAAAATTATGCTCTGAAAACATTATAGGACGCGAAAGTGAATTCAGATATACTTATCTGTTAAGCAAGATACGCTACTACGCATATAGCTTTAAGTGGTTTAATTATCTCGGAAAAGCGAACAAATACGAAGCCCTGTTAAATAAAGAGCAATGTGGACTAATAAGCGACCTTGAAAACGCATCAGCAAATTTGGATGTAAATGCTCGCAGGTATGCCGAGCCGGAAAAGTGGAAACAAGAAAGCATAGAATTTAAAGTGTTCCAGGTGTTAGCGTTACTGGCTAAGAAAAAACGTAATTACCGTGATGCAAGAGAGTTCTTGCGGAACCATTTGGAAAGATTTTCTGAAGCTAAAATGAATCAATCACTTGGCCATTTATTCAATCAAAATCGCTTTCCTGATTATTACGATAACAGCGCCCCACAACAAGCCACAGAAATAAACTTTGCATTTTACTATTACCTCAAAATGGAAGAGTATCATTTAGCGCTGTTAGATAACGACACACACAGTGCTGAATACATATTGGGTGAACTATACACCATCCTAAACGAGACCTCCGAAAAAAGCCCTCACTATCTAACCGGCTTGTTGCTTTACCTGCAATTAGATTTACAGCAAGCACAGTTTGCGTTAATGCTAAAGGGGTACCAGCCTAACGAGCAACTCTCTTCCTTTAAAAATCATTTCCTTGCTACCAATCAAGAAGTGGCCAATATGGAGGCGCGAATGGAGATAAACAACTTGTTTATTCAATTCTTCTCCATGCCTGAAAAGCCCGACCTTAAAGCATTTGCAACAGAAGTTAAAAACTTGGAGGAAAAGCTAAAAAAGAAAGCGATGGACTCTATAAAGTTGGAACTAAACCTTCTGCAACTTTTAATCTTCTTAGAGGGCATTGCTGAAGAAGGAAAAGACGAATACATACGATTGGTAAGTAAGTATGCAAGAGAAAGTAGTAGAGAAACAGAATTATTGGGCAGCTTCTTAAAAGCTATTCGAAAAATCAAATTTACCGATTACATGCATTTGAAAAATGAACTACCAAAATTGGCTAATGATTTAGATATGCTCCGTAACCCCAAAATGCACATTGACAACATCATTATGTGTTGGCTCAACAAATATCCGGTGGTGCAGAGGTCTAAGCCATAGCAAACATGATTTCGCGTAACGATTTTCGCTTTCAAATACTTTTAAATCTATATTGCGAGCACACCTATTCCCCAAATGAAAAACTTCAAAGAAAAAGCCAATTTCCTGTGGAGCATTGCTGATTTGCTTCGCGGCCCGTATAAACCGGCTGACTATGGCAATGTTATTTTACCCTTTACAGTGCTCAGGCGATTAGATGTAATACTCAGCCCCACCCGCGACAAAGTGTTGGAGGCTTACCAGCAACACAAAGCCAAAAAGCCGGAAGTGTATGAACCCATCCTCAACAGTATTGCCAAAGCAAAATTTCACAACCACAGCAAGTTCAACTTTACCGAACTGGCCAAAGATGCCAACCAGATTGCTGCTAATTTTCAAAACTACCTTAATGGCTACTCCTCCGAAGCCAAAGAGATTATCAAGCATTTCAACTTAGAGAATGAAATAAAAAAGTTAGATGAGCACGACATACTCTATTTAGTAGTAAAGCGCTTTGCCGAGGCAGGCGATATGTTTCAGGGGGTTAGCTCTTTGGAAATGGGTTACATTTTCGAAGAACTCATCCGAAAGTTTGCCGAGGCCAGCAACGAAACAGCGGGCGACCATTTTACTCCGCGCGAAGTAATTAAGCTGATGGTGAACCTCCTTTTTACTAACGATAAGGACATCCTCCGCAAAAAAGGAATTGTAAAAACGGTGTATGACCCTACTTGTGGCACCGGTGGAATGCTCTCTGTGGCAGAAGAATACATGCACGACCTGAACCCTGATGCGAAACTGGAAGTGTTTGGGCAGGAATGGAACGACCAGTCCTTTGCCATTTGTAAATCAGATATGCTCATTAAGGGGCAAAACCCCAACAACATTCGTTTTGGCGACACGCTGAGTAAAGATGGATTTGGCCACGAAACTTTTGATTACATGATGGCCAACCCACCCTTTGGCGTAGAGTGGAAAAAGAGCGAAAAGTTTGTAAAAGATGAGTTTGCCAACAAAGGATTTGCCGGAAGGTTTGGTGCCGGTCTTCCACCCATTAGCGATGGCTCATTGCTGTTTTTACAGCACATGATTAGCAAAATGAAACGCGATAAAGGAGGCAGCCGCATAGGTATTGTATTTAACGGTTCACCTTTATTTAGCGGAGGTGCCGGCAGCGGCCCCAGCGAAATACGCAAATGGATAATTGAAAACGATATGTTGGAAGCCATTATAGCTATGCCCGACCAACTGTTTTACAACACAGGCATAAGCACCTACATTTGGATAGTTACCGACCGCAAAAGCAAAGAACGCAAAGGCAAAGTGCAACTCATTAACGCCACAGGGGCTGAGCAGGAAGACAAAGGCAACCCCTTTTACTGCAAAATGCTGCGCAGCTTAGGCAACAAGCGCAAAGAAATACACGATGCCGCCATTACCCGCATTACCGAAATTTACGGAGAGTTTAAAGAAAGTGCTCACTGCAAAATTTTTGACAACAATGACTTTGGCTACAGCCGCATAACGGTAGAACGCCCCAAGCGCGATGAAAAAGGCAATATCATCAAAGACAAAAAAGGCAACCCTACACCCGATGCGGATTTGCGCGATTTCGAAAATGTGCCCCTCAAAGAGAACATTGAACAGTATTTTAAACGCGAAGTGCTACCGCATTTACCCGATGCCTGGATAGACCACAGCAAAACCAAAGTAGGTTACGAAATCAACTTCACTAAATACTTTTACCAATACAAGCCCCTGCGCAGCTTAGCCGATATACGTAAAGACATTTTAGCGCTGGAAGAAGAAACCGATGGAATGATTAAACAAATAATAAACTAAACCCCATTTATTATGATTAAGGCAGACAAAGAAAAGTTACACGCGTTTTTCGCAGGCTCAAACCAATTTAAGATACCTTTTTTCCAAAGAGCGTATGTGTGGAAACAAGAAAACTGGAATGAGATATGGGAAAATATTTTGGAGGAAATCGCTGAACTAAAAGCCGGTAATAACGAAAGTGAACATTTCATAGGAACAGTAATCATAAAGCAAGCTGACGATACCGGACAATTAGGAACATTGGTTTATGATTTAATAGATGGACAGCAACGTCTTACAACAATTTGCCTATTGCTACGTGCCTTGCATGATGTTGCTACAGACCAAAATTTCAGAAACTGGATAAATCAACTGCTTGTTTTTACTGACCCTTATGGGAAACAAAAAATCAGGTTGATTCATAGTAAGACTGACACTGCCTACTTCCAACAAATTGTATTGAGCAATGAGAATAATGCTAAGCTTTTGGAGAGTTCAAAAAACACGCTGGAAAAATCCATAGAAAACAACAACCGCATAATAGGTGCTTATCTATTTTTTAGAAATAAAATCGAAAGCGAAATACCGGCCAATGATATTCCGCTTGTAGTTACCATACTGTTAGAAAAGTTGCCCGTAATTCACATGGCATTATCTAAAAACGATGATGTTCAGCAGATTTTTGACACCATTAACTCGTTGGGGGTTAAACTTACAACAGGTGAGTTGCTAAAAAACTACCTCTTTTCCTTTCAAGCAGTAGAAGCAAACTACAAAACTTATTGGGAAGATATTTTCGAGGCCGATGAAGATGCTATTGACTTTTGGAATGCAGAGAAAACATCGGGTCGCGTAATTCGAACCACAATAGAACTATTTTTATACAGCTATCTTGTAATTCTCAAAAACGAGGCAATAAGAATTGAATCTCTGTTTAAAGAATACAAGACGTTTTTAAAAGGCAAAAGCGATGCAGAGTTGATTGCGTTTGCAAAAGAACTGAGCGAATATGCCAGGCTGTATGCAACTATGCCTGACGGTGAAAACTTAGCCGACATCAACTTTAAGGAGCACGACAAACGGTTCTTTCATGTAATGAGGGAATTGGATATTACTACTGTATTTCCTCTGGTGTTGTTTATCTACAAGAACGTTACTGATGTAACTGAGCGTAACAAAATTTTAAATTGCCTGGAATCCTATTTAGTAAGAAGAACCATTTGCAAACTAACCACCAAAAACTACAACAACCTTTTCCTGTCGCTGCTAAACGAGTTTAAGAAGCTGCCGCAGATAACCGAAGCTGATGTAAAAACTAAACTGCTTTCATACACAGAAGATAGCAACCGCTTTCCAACAGACGATGATTTGTTGCAGGCATTCCACACGTCTCATCTCATTAACCAGTATAGCCGCGAGGTGCTGTACTGCATTGCTTTGTATCAGTTAGATAACGACTATCAGGACAACCGAAAACTCAATTTTAACGGCTTTACAGTAGAGCATATTATGCCTAAAAAATGGCGCAATAACTGGAATGGTCATCCTGATTGGGAGGAAGATGAAACAGATATGAAGTTACGCACGCTTGGAAACCTTACCCTAATAATGGGTAAGCTCAATAGCTCTATGCGCGACTCTG
>CAZQYO010000174.1:0-6390 GCA_964597415.1 uncultured Chitinophaga sp. | reverse complement strand
TGGGAGAGTGATGTGCCGAAGGTGGGCGCAGTAAGGCGCCAAGTATTTAAAATTTTTTTTGGGAAGAGACTGTCGCCTGCGCTTTTTGCCGAGGGATTGAACGCTTTGGTTCTCCTATCCACCTTGCGGAGGTGGGGAGTCGAGGCCGGGCATTTCTAAGGAGGATATTTGTGTGATGGCAAGTTATGGAAAGGCGATGTGCGCTGCGGGAATGAATTGTGGCGGAGGTCTAATATCTTTGTGCGATGAAAAAGTTTATTTCTATCTGGATTTACTGCCTGTTTATTTCAGGAGTTTCGGCACAGGACTCTGCCATTTGTTATCTCCGCGATGCAGACGGGCGAATAAGGGAGCACAATGTGGACTTTACAAAAATGAAACTCGATGTAAAACTAAACCCGGCACAAGGTAAGGTAATGGGGCGGGTGCAATATGAGTTTCAGCCGGTGCAGTACATCACCGATACTTTGTTTTTAGATGCGCCCGGTATTCACATCCAAAAGGTATGGTTAGACGGAAGGGAAACCCGGTTTGATACAGACAGTGCAGGACTTACCATTCGGTTTTCTTCGGCTCTTAACTGGAACAGGCAATATAAATTGGACATTACTTACGAAGCCACTCCGCGCAAAGGAATGTATTTTATAGGTTGGAACGTGACACAGCCGGACACGACTGATAACCCATACTATACCCGCCATCAAATTTGGACGCAGGGGCAGGGAGTGGATAACCGTTTCTGGTTTCCCTGCTATGATGATGTGGATGATAAAATGATGACAGAAACTATTATCACTTTCGATTCGGCTTATACTGTTATTTCTAATGGAGAGTTGAAGTCAAAGAAGTTAAATGCCGATGGCTCTTACACTTGGCATTATGCCATGAATCATCCGATGGCTTCGTATTTAGTAATGATTGCCATTGATAAGTATGCGCATAAGGATTATAAAAGTAAGAACGGTATCATCTCGCGTCAATATTATTACAGCGACCGCCCCGAGGTAGTTGCGCCTACATATAGATATAGTGCCGAGATGATGGATTATATGGCTAACGAGTTTCAGGTCAAATATCCTTGGCCAACTTATGCGAATGTGCCGGTGCAGGACTTTATGTATGGAGCTATGGAAAATACTACGGCAACGGTGTATGGCGATTTTTATCAAACCGATGAACGCAGTGCTATGGAGCACAGTTACACCGGCACGAATGCACATGAACTCACGCACCAATGGTTTGGTGATTACATTACTGAATACAGCGCTCAACATCACTGGCTGCACGAAAGTTTTGCCACGTATTATTCTAAGCAGTTTATGCGCCAGATAAACGGAAAGGCTTATTATGAATCGGTAAAACGGGACGAGGCAGATAATGCCATACGGGCAGACGCCCGCGACCGTTTCCCCGTAGCCCATTCACATGGGGGAAGTGCCCGCCATTACCCTAAGGGTAGTTTTGTGATTGATATGATTCGGTATGTGGTGGGCGATTCGGTCTATCGCAGATGTATCACTAATTATCTCAAGAAACATGCTTACGGTAATGTGACCAACCACGACTTTATGATGGCCTTTATGGAAAACGCAGGAGTGAATTTAGATTGGTTTTTCGACCAATGGATATTTCGTGCCGGTGTTCCAAATTATGAAGTGAGTGTGGAAAGACAGGCGGACCGGATCGCGTTTTATGTAAAGCAAACACAGCAGGTAGATGAACTGGAAAGCTATTTCAAAATGCCGATAGTATTTGAAGTGCATTTCAAAGATGGCTCTACCTCTACTCGGAAAGAATGGCTCAGTCACCAATACGATACGGTGTATGTACATGCCAAGGCGGATAGAGAAATCGCTTTTACACTTTTTGACCCGGGGGCAAACGTTCTTAAAACAGTGACCTTTAATAAGAGTCTGGAAGAACTGAAAGCACAAGCCAGCGATGCCGGGCACATGATTGATCGCTATGACGCACTGACAGCGATGCGCAGTTTTGATTTAAACCTGAAAA
This sequence comes from uncultured Chitinophaga sp., assembly GCA_964597415.1. Lineage (GTDB taxonomy): Bacteria > Bacteroidota > Bacteroidia > Chitinophagales > LD1 > Bog-950. Next base: position 4,380 of record CAZQYO010000174.1, on the reverse strand, counting down.
GAGATTTTTTGATTGCCCGGTTTGTGAAGGGAGATTTCAATCGCAATCAAATTGAGATTATCTCCCAGTTGGCGAATGACAGAAGCCCTGAAACTATTCAACTTTTCAAAAGTGCATTGAAGGATAAAGACTACTTGATTAGGCGAGCAGCACTTGAAAAACTTCAAGACTTTCCCAATGAAATTTTATCAGAGGAGGAAGCCTTGCTTTCTGACACTTCCTATTACACCATCGAAATAGCTTTGCGCAAACTGTGTAAACTATACCCTGATAAATCAGAAGAGTATCTGAATCGGGTAAAAGGGTTACTGGGGATTAACTGCAATGTTCGAATTGCGTATTTAGAGTTAAAACTTAAAAATAGCATGGACTCGACTCTATTGCCCGAGTTGATTGGTTATACTTCTAACCGCTATGAGTTTCGCACAAGAGTAAAAGCTATACAAGCTATTGAGCGCTTAGGCTTTTGTAATGCGGAACTACTTCGCAATCTATTTAATGCGGCATTATATACTAATAACCGGCTCAACAATCCGGCTGCCAAAGCCATTAAATCTTTTATAGCCATACCGGCAAACAAGGAAATGGCAAATACCCTATTTGAACTCACTCCGTGGAAAGATTGGGAAAAAGCTGCGCTCGAAAAGATTTTGAACTAATGTGCTTGCACTGAAAATATAAAGCGGATGATCCCTGAATAGGGCATCCGCTTTATGTGAGTAAGGAAATTTTGCTTGCTTACATCACTTTAGCCAAAAAGAGATTAAACGCATAGCGTGTATCTGCCACGCTATGTAAGAATTCTTTTACTCTGCTCAAAAGACGATCGTTTACCTGAGTGAATTTCTCATCAATATGTTCAGGACGGGTTTTTGATAAGTCAGTAATTTCTTCATCGCGGGTATTAATGTCGTGCTTCAACACGTCCAATTGTTCGCGAAGCAATACAAACTTATTCTGGTAATGCTCCACCTGCGAGAGTATTTCCTTGTCTGTATTCTTGCTGGCTACTTCCTCTAATCGGGAGGTGAGAATAGCTAATTCTTCTTTGTAGAATTCCAGTTCGCGCTGCCAGTCGCTATCCTGATGGTGTAAAATGTTTAATGAACTTTTCATGTTTTCGGTTTATTTGGTTTAAAAATAGTTTTGAGTGTTTCTCTTTCCGGTTAGCAGATGAATAAACAAGAGTAATTGGTCTAATGATGCGTAATAAACACCGGTGCATTTACCTCTTTAATAACCCGGTTGCTCAGGCTTTGATGAAACAAGCGCGATAAGGCGTTTCGGCCGTAAGCCCCCATTATCACAATGCTGTTTTTTGTTTCATCCTGTAAATAGCTAATCAAATCGTTTTCGGTGTTTCCTTGCAGTATTTGGTATTCGGTGTTGTTGTAATGTAGGTGCAGCAGGTCTTTATAGTTCCATCCCTCTTTTAAATGATTGCTTGAGTTTTCGGTGACACTAACTACAGTAGTTTTTAAATCACAGAATTCAGTAAACAAGTAGCTGAACATTTTAGAGGCATATACACTGGAGGGGGAGCCATCGTAGCAAATAACAATGTTGTCAAAGAAGGTGTACTGATGCGGTACAATCAGCACGGGGCAAAATGAATCTACCAATAGGTCTTTCAGAAACGGATTAGGCTCAGAATCGCCCATAGAAAAGAAACTGGTATGAGAATCAATAATGATTACATCGGCAAAAATAGTTTCGCGAAGTAGCTCCTGAAGCGGCACCCCTTTGTCCAAATGCACTTTGTGTTTTACTCCTTGCTCATTGCAAGCGCGGTGAAAAAGCTGAATATTTAAATCAATCTTCTCTTTCTCTTCTTTTTGAGAAGTTTCAATGGCACTAAAATCAATAAACGGCTGATCCCAAGCATACGCATAAGTAAAATTAAGGTAGCGCATATCGTGAATGAAAACGCCTATTAAAAGAGAGTCGGTTGCTTTGGCAATTTCGATAGCGTATTTTGAAGCACCCTCAGAATACTTGGTTCCGTCAAAAGCAGCTAAAATTTTCTTACTCATAGAATTAGTTTGAAATTTAATAATACGGTACGCTGTGTAAAGATACAGATTAATTAACCACAGATTATGAGATTAATCACTCGCGATTATGGCATATCTTAAAAAAACCTTTGCTCCCTGCAACTATTCCCTATTTTCGACCCTTTCAATTTTTATATGGCTCAAATAGATATTAAAAAGTTCAACCGCACGGTAGGCCGCAAAAAAAAGGGGCTGGCTAAATTTTTAAGAGCCTTGGGCAAATCCAAGATCAAAGGCGTACTTAAAATTGCTAAACAAGCGGAGGTAGATACCTGGAAGGAAATCCAGTGTTTAGATTGTGGCAATTGCTGCAAACAAATGACCCCGACTTATACCCGAAAGGATGTTAACCGGATTGCGAAACATTTGAACATGACGTATCAGGAGTTTTTCGACAAATGGTTGGAGAAAAGGCGCGATGGTGATATTACTAATCGCAGTACGCCATGTCAGTTTTTAGGAAAGGATAACAAATGCTCTATTTATGAAGTTCGCCCGGACGATTGTGCCGGTTTTCCTCACTTCTATCGCAGAGATATTAAATATCAAGCCGCAGAGAAAACCTATACCAATAATTTATCGTACTGCCCGGCCACTTTAATCTTTGTGGAGAAACTGGAGAAGGCAATTGGCGAAGATTTATAAACTTTGCTCTATGCAGTACTACAATAATATAGTGGAGACCATTGGGCATACCCCTTTGGTAAAACTCAATTCTATCACCAATTCTATTCCCGGTTTGTTTTTGGCAAAGGTGGAATACTTTAATCCCGGTAATTCTATAAAAGACCGTATTGGCGTGAAGATGATTAACGATGCAGAAAAGGCGGGTCTTTTAAAACCCGGAGGCACTATCATCGAATGTACTTCGGGAAATACCGGTATGGGGCTGGCCTTGGTTTCGGTGGTGCGGGGCTACAAATGTATTTTCACTACTACTGAAAAGCAATCAAAACAAAAATTAGATATACTGCGGGCCTTAGGAGCTGAGGTAATAGTGTGCCCTACGAATGTGGAACCGGAAGATCCGTCTTCGTATTACTCGGTGGCAAAGCGGTTGGCACAGGAAATACCGAATGCGATTCACATGAATCAGTATGATAACCTGAGCAACAGAGCGGCTCACTATGAAACCACCGGCCCCGAAATATGGGAGCAAACCGCAGGGAAGGTAACGCACTATGTGACCACTATTGGCACAGGCGGGACTGTGATGGGGGCGGCTATGTATCTCAAAGAGAAAAATCCTGATATAAAGGTTTTCGGAATTGACGCTTATGGCTCTTTGCTCAAAAAGTTTCACGATACCGGGGAATTAGATATGAATGAAGTGCACCCCTACGTAGCAGAGTGAATTGGAGAAGACTTTGTGCCCGCAAATTACGACATGAGCTACATTGACCATATTGAGCAAGTAACAGATAAAGATGGCGCAGTGATGGCGCGCAGGCTGGCTCTTGAGGAAGCTCTTTTTTGCGGTTACAGTGCGGGAACAGTGATACAGGGTTTAGTGCAGTTGAAAGACAGGTTCGATGAGAACAGTGTGGTGGTGATAATTCTACATGACCACGGCAGTCGCTATGTCGCTAAGATTTACAACGATGAGTGGATGCGCGAAAGAGGATTTTTGACAAACGAACCGGCTAATGCAAAAACCATCATAGAGCGCAAGAAGTTGCGGGAATTAGTTGTGGCCGGCCCCAAAGATACCGTGGCAGCGGCCTTTGCTAAAATGAAAGAGCTACACATCACCCAACTTCCGGTGGTAGAAAATGGAGAAACAATAGGCAGCATTACGGAGCATAGTATTTTAAAACTTCTGGTAGAAAACTCAGAAAACAGAAATGAAGAAGTGGGAAAGATGATGAGTAAACCTTTCCCAATAGTGGCGCTAACCTCAACGGCAAAAGATATTTCAAAACTTATTTCTAAAGAGAATACTGCCGTTCTGGTAAAAGATAATGCTGCAAAGTGGAACATCATCACTGAGTTTGATTTGATAGAAGCGATGGCCTAAAGGCTTGTTAAAAAAACTTCAGATCAGAATGTCCGGTACAATTTTTCAAGAGAAAGAGCTTAGTCAATTATATTTACACACGTGAAAAAGTTATTGTTTTTATTTCTGCTACTTCCTGCTGTATTTCTTTCTGCTCAGGTAAAGACCCCTAAAGTGATTCAATTTTCAGGTTATGCGCTTACCGCAGATAGCCTGATGGGAGTGCCTTTTGCGCACATAACTATTTTGAATCGAGGTCGGGTAGCCACAGCCGGACCGGATGGTTTTTTCTCTTTTGCAGCGGTAGAGAATGATACGCTTTATTTTACC
>CAZQYO010000173.1:0-6400 GCA_964597415.1 uncultured Chitinophaga sp. | reverse complement strand
GGGAGGTGTACCAACTTATACTTATACGTGGAGTGGAGGGCATCCCAATAACCCCTTAGCCCAGAACCTAAGCCCCGGAAATATTACAGTGACGGTGACAGATGGCAATAACTGTTCCGCTACAGCTACTGATTCGATCAGTTCTGTTCCTTCTTTAGATATTGATTTGTTTTCGCTCAATGATAGTTGTTACCACGCTGGTAAAGGAAGTATTATGTCAGATATAGCTGGAGGCACCCCGCCTTACTCTTACGCATGGAGTAATTTTTCTACAGATACAGCTATTTTTCACCTGATTGAAGGAACCTATACGCTTACCGTAACCGATGATAAAGGGTGTTCTACTACTGCTTCGTCAACAATCGTAGGGCCACCACCGCTTACTTATTCCATAGTAGATCAAGACATCGGTTGTTATGGAGATACCACGGGGGGTATCCATTTATCTGTTAGCGGAGGCACTTCTCCATACACCTACACATGGAGTTCTACCCCATCAAACACCAGCACTATTAGTAGTCTTGCTGCGGGTATATATAACTACACTGTGAGCGATGTCAATAACTGTACGTTTATTGGCTCCGATACCTTATTACAACCCGACTCGGCTTTAGCGGCAATTTCTTCTCATACCAATGTCACTTGTCATGGGGCAAACGATGGAACAGTTACCATTACCATATCAGGAGGTACTCCCCCTTATACTTATATGGGGAGCCCTATTCCCGGAGGCACTAATACATTAACCGGATTAGCCCCGAATACCTATGCCGGTGCAGTAACCGATGCCAACAGTTGTAGTGTAGCTTTGAGTGAAACAATTACTGAGCCGGGTCCGCAAAGCCTTACCCTAACCGTAACCGATGCTAATTGCCATGGAGCCGCTAATGGAACCGCTACTGCTAACTTCGTGAACCCTACGGGTAGCGTTACCTACAATTGGAATCCCGGTGGTGTTCAACCCGGTGCCATTACCAACCTAACTGCGGGCACTTATAACGTCACCGCTACGGATGCCAACAGTTGCTCCTTTACCGGTTCCACCACGGTAAATGAACCTTCCGCTATTACTTTCAACATCGTTTCAACTCCTGTAAAGTGTTATGGCGATGCCACCGGCAGTTTTACGGTAAGCACGAATGGAGGAGTGCCGGCTTATTCCTACACTTGGAACCCTACCACCGCCACCGGCAGCACTCCTTCTAACCTAATGGCTGGAGTTTACCTTCTCACCATCACTGATGCGAACAACTGCACAGTTTCTGTGCAAGATTCTATTACACAACCGGCTGCTGCTTTAAGTGCCACTTCTTCTCACACCGATGTCACCTGCCATGGAGCAAATGACGGAAAGGTTATTATTCAACTTTCGGGTGGAACCACTCCCTATACTTTTATGGGAAATCCTATTCCGGCAGGCTCTGACACCTTAACCGGATTAGCACCAAATACCTATGCCGGTGCCGTAACCGATGCCAACGGGTGCAGTGTAGCCCTGAGTGAAACGATTACAGAACCGGGGCCGCAAAGCCTTACCTTAACCGCTACCGATGCCAGTTGCAACGGAGCAGCCGATGGCACTGCCACCGCCAGCTTTGTAAACCCTACAGGAAGCGTCACCTACAATTGGAACCCCGGTGGGGTTCAACCGGGAGCTATTACAAATTTGCCAGCCGGAGTTTATAACGTCACCGCTACAGATGCCAACAACTGTTCTTTTACCGATTCCGCCACAGTGAATGAACCTGCTGCACCGGTAATGACCGTTGCGGCTACCGATGCCCTGTGTTTTGGTGCAACCGGCAGTGCTACGGCTAACCCAAGCGGAGGAACTGCTCCTTACACTTACAACTGGAGTGGTGCCTGGGGAAATTTGCAAACGGTTGCCCCTACTGCCGGTAGCTATACCGTGAGTGCTACGGATGCCAACTCCTGTAATCAAACAGCTTCCTTTACTATCAATGAACCTGCTCAAATAATTACTTCTGAAACTCACACCAACAATCCTTGCTTCGGAAATAGCAAAGCCTTTATAGCAGTCATGGCGAGTGGAGGCACTCCGGCTTATACTTACTCTTGGAATCCGAATGTGAGCAGCAGCGATTCTGCTCAAAACATCCCCGCAGGGAATTATTCAATCACCGTAACCGATGCCAATAATTGCACCGCAGTGCAAACGGCTGCCGTTACATCGCCTACACGAGTCACTATCAACGCTGTTGCAACCGACCTACTTTGCCAGGGCGACAACAGCGGAACGATTACACTCACCGGCAGCGGTGGAGTTTCCCCTTATAGCTATTCGGCAACGGAGGGGGGAATTCTTCAATCATCTGCTACGGGTCAGTTTACCGGACAGAGTGCCGGCAACTATATGGTGTATCTAGCAGACCAAAACAATTGCACCGACTCTGCCAACATTACTATCAGCGAGCCGAATTTACTGACCGCATCGCTCACCCCTACAGATGTTTCCTGCTACCATTATACCGATGGTCAACTTAACGTGACCGCTTTGGGTGGGACCCCCACTTACACTTACACTTTCTCGAATGGCGTGCAAAACAGCAATGGCACTCAATTTAATTTGGGGATAGGACATTATTCCGTTACCGTGACAGATGCGCATCAATGTACTACTTCACAAAGCGGCACCATCGCTGAACCCGACTCGGTGAGCATCAATGTACTCCCTGCATTGGCAGAAGTAAATCTGGGAGAAAGCCTTCCACTGCAAACCTCCACCAACCTTGGTGGCTCTGCCTCCTATATTTGGGAACCTTCCTTTGGGCTGTCCTGCTATGATTGTGATAATCCGGTATTTAATGGCAACTATTCCGTCACGTATCGAGTAAGTGCCCTGACTACTGCGGGCTGCGCAGGCGTTACCTCCATTACTATCACCGTTATTCCCAATTACGACATTTTTATTCCAAACGCCTTTACCCCAAATGGAGATGGCACCAATGATAGCTGGAAGATGTTCGGAAACCTCCCCGGCATTAAACAGATTCACGTCATGGTCTTCAATCGCATAGGAGAAAAAGTGTTTGACTCCACAGATATTAATTTTGAATGGGATGGCAATTACAAAGGAGTGAAAGTGCCAAGCGGTGTGTACACCTACACCGCCAGTTTTGTTTGGCTAAACAACCATACTGATAATTCATACAAAGGTTCATTGACTATTTTGCGGTAGCAACAACTGTAGCCGGTGGTCAGTCATGAAATGCGATATTTTGATAGCCGAAGAGGGATAAAAACCGTGAATCGCTCTTTGTAGAGTTCTAAGAGATATGCTGTGCAGATAAAGAAAAAGCCTCTATGCTTTTAATTTAATTTGAGATAGGTAACTTTAATTAACCAACAAATTATCGGCCTATGTCATTAAGAAATATACTTATCGCAGTTTCTATCTGCCTGTTATTAGCCACTTGCAAAAAAAAGGACTATACCAACAGCAATGATGCTACACTTGCTAAATTAGTTACCATTCTTAATCTGCAAGATGGGGCAGTATTAAAATACCAGGAAAGCTATACAGCCACACACGACTCGCTCGAAGCCATAATAGCTATGGCTAACTGGTGCCTGGAGCAAGATGCTGTAGAAACCATTTACATGATAGACCATAGCACCGTGCGGGTAAAGTTTAAAAATGGCTTGTATTCGCCCATTGCTATATTACAAACAGATGCCAACGGCATACCTCTTACACGCGGGGGCCTAGGCGGAGGAGCAATTACACAATTGGCCAATAAAACCGCTGCAGGCGAACACCTGATAGGTAATGATAGTGTAATGATATTTCTGCCCTTCGAGGAGGAGTTCTATCATGGATCGTACCCGTTCATGAATAAATTTACCAGTGCAAAACACAAGCTTAAACCTACTTTATTGTTAGGTAAAGCGGCCGACCTTAATGCCATTCATACTTTTCCGCAATACGGCTTTATCATTATAGACTCACATGGCACCATAAATGGGTTTCAGATAATTACTAAGGTAGATTTGTTTGATGCCAAGACAATACCCGGCCGACCTCTCATAGAACTTGAACAAATAAAAGCATTGATAATGCAACAGAATAATGTTTCGCTGCCCGAAATAGAAAACGGAGAACTTGAGTTTTCGGTAGATGTATTCGTAGATAAAACGGGCATAAACTCCATCACCTACGCCAACCGCATCCTTGTAACCGAAAACTATATTCGCAAACTGCCGCATCTCAATAAAGCAATAGTGTTTGGCAACCACTGCTACAGCGGCTATACCTTCGATGGTCCCGATAAAAATAATATGTCAGAAGCATGGAAAAGCATTGGAGCTGTTTCCTATTATGGATACGCATTTATTGACGGGCAATCAGGTATTGCTTACAACAAAGATTGTTCACGACTCGAAGATTCTTTAATTACTAATTTGATAGATGCTATAGACAGTACCGGCATCGCCCATTTAGCAAATAATACAACCGCACAAATAGTAGAAAAACAATGGACCACAACGGGTGGAGTTCAGATCCCTCCACCACCACGCGTACCTGGTCAACCCTTGAAATGGCATACCCCAATACAATACAACAACGATTATCCGCCTTTGATTGTTGATTTATATTTCGAGCATTTTTTCGACCCCGAGTATAAGTATGCCAACTGTGGCGATAGCTTAATGGACAGCCGCGATGGACAAAAATATGCCACCGTGTGTATAGGAGAGCAAGTGTGGATGGCCGAAAACTTACGCTATAATGTGTCGGGCAGCAAGGTATATGGGAACAATGCTTCCAACGAGCAACTATACGGAAGACTCTATACCAATTCCATGGCTTCAGATGGAGGCTCTATCGGGAGCACTACCGCTCAGGGAATCCGTGGTATATGCCCTCAAAATTGGCATTTGCCTTCGCGGTATGACCTCGATAAACTGATCGCTACACTTACCGCATTAAACGGAGGCACTACGCTTGGGATTCAGCTCAAATCCGAAAATCAACTATGGCTCAGTGATGCTACAATCGGTCACGCCATGAGAAACAAATCCGGCTTCAATGCCTTACCGGGTGGCTTATATGATAATCCAAGCGGTTTTACAGACATGGGCAATAATGCTGCATTTTGGGTATGCTCGGGGTATAATCAAACCGGGGCAAACCATGTCGCCCTTTTTAGATTGTCAAACAATTCGGCTGACATAGATATTGAGGAAGGTTCTATAGTAGTGGATCTCGATCAAATCTCCTGCCGCTGTGTAAAGGATTGAGTTGCCTAAATTGTTATGGCAGATAGCCGCTCAGCTCGTTAAAATTCATTTCAGATACTCGTTTTGCAAAGTTGTAGGCATGTTTTCAACCTTGCAAATTGCCAATTGCCAATTGCGAATTGGAGAAAAGGTCTTGTCCGCAAAAAGCGCTACAGCACGAACGCCCGTGGGAGAGTGATGTGACGAGGGTGGACGCAGTATGGCGCCAAAGTATTTTGTGTTTTATTGTTATGGTCACCGAATAGACGGCACTCCAAGCGAGTCGGGTTCTGTCCCGGAGAGGCTTGTTTATATGCAAGGGTCTGATGGTGCAAACAAACGCTGTTCTAATTGCCCTGTTCGAGTTTGTTTTTTAGGTCGTCAGGCGTTTTTACCGTGCTTTTGCCCCAATCATATACTCGTTTTCCATCCACATATTTGGCTACGAAGGCATCTTTAATACCCAGTTTGCGAATGTCTTTCAGAAAATCAGTGGCTATTTTCTCATTGTCGAAATAACTGATGATGTAACGGTTCATCCCGTCAACAGTTTCGTAGCCGATGTAACGAGGGGTATCAAAGTATTTGTTGATGTTGAAAGTTTTGTAAAGGCCTAACTGCACTTTATAAACCGTGCCGCTTTTTTCGTGTTTCTCATCTATATTTCCTGAAGCAACAAAGGTGGAATCGTTCCAGTTTTTCAGTGTTTCATTTTCGGTTTGCAATTTTTCTACCTCCCGTTTGTAGGCATTTACTTTGTTGGTTACTTCCGTTTGGTTCATTTCGGTATAAGCTAACTCGTCTTTTAACCGCTTGATTTGCGCATCGTTTGAATCGAGCGTCATCTCTATATCTTCCATCTTGGTTTTGTAACCTTCCAGATCCTTCATATAAGTTCTTAGTTCCTGTTTTAGCTTAGCCTTTTCACTTTTTGATAAGCCCTGTGAAAAACCGGTGGTCGTGAGTAGAAGTAGCAGGGAAAGCAGCAATAATAGTTTTTTCATGTTTACTTTGTTTTCAATGCCGTCAAATGTATTCGGTTTAGCATTAAAAATGAAATTTGTTGGCGGACTATTGAGGTCATGCAATTAATCACTCTGTAAAAATAGGATAGATGCATTGTATAGAAAATGAATTTTTGAAAGTACGCGCCCGGGAA
>CAZQYO010000172.1:0-6460 GCA_964597415.1 uncultured Chitinophaga sp. | reverse complement strand
GGTAAAAATCAAGTCCGAATAGCTTATGTACTGAACTCCGGTGATTTAAAAGCTGCTGCTAAATGTTTAGAAGAAGGCCTAAAAAAGTACGCGGAGACCGAGGTTAAAGAGTTAGCGCATTAGCAAAATCAATCAACGAATCAAAATAGTAGTCCACAAACTCCCTGTCGCTTTTCAATAGCCTTCGTTTATCTCCTATAAATACGGTTTTCATATCGGCATTTTTGCCGAACCGCATATCACTGCCGGAATCACCCACCATCACTGCTTTCTCAAATTCCAATTCAGGAAAATCTTTTTTCGCCAGCTTCGCCATACCCGTATTTGGCTTTCTCAGCAGTTTTGTGTCATCGGCCTGTATGTCGGTAGCCGCATAAATGGCATGTATGCGACCCCCATATTTTCTCACCTCCTTCAACATTTCATCATGAATAAAATCCAAATCTTCCCGACTCATCAATCCCTTTCCAACGCCTTGCTGATTCGTCACGAGCAAAATGCGTTTAAAAGATTTTGAAAGTAATTGCAAGGCCTCTAACACTCCTTCGAGAAAATAAAATTCATCCCACTTTTTTACATAGTCGTTTGGGTAATGCAAGTTTATTACTCCATCCCTATCCAAGAACAAGGTCCAAGTTTTATCTATTTTAAGTTCACACTGTTTCATCTCCTACAAATTGAGCAAAAAAAAAGAATCTCTTCCCAATTCCTCCTTGTTTAATTTACTGTTAGCCTGCAATTCAATCCACTCTTTTATCTCCTGCATGAGTAGCTGATTTCTTTGCTCCGGGATATCGTTTCCTACACCGCTCTCCTGCCTACTCAGTAAAATACGAGGTTACGGGAGTTAGTGTACTATGCCATAAAATAATGATTGAATCTTATGGAGTCGCTATTGGTATGTAGAGCGGGCTTCTTTCATTTTCGCTTTACTCATTGCTTAAAAAATAAAGCAAATTCACTCTGCGCTCTTTGGTAATCCTCAGGAATACCTATATCTATAAAATATCCATCAGACACTTTCCCTTCTAATCGGAGAAAGTGAAGATGCTTTTCGAGAATATCCTGCTCGAATGAAAACTTGCGAGGTAACAAAGCATTCTGCTGCTCTTCAATTTTTTGAAAACAATCACGGCTCATCAGATAAACGCCTGCATTAATCAATCCTTCTTGCTGAAACTGCTTTTCGGCAAAGCCGATGATCCGATTTTCTCCGTTCAGTGTAACGGTTCCATAGCGGTCAAAATTTTTCATGGGTTTTAAAGACATGGCAATGTCAGCTTTTGTTTCCCGATAAAAATCTATTAATTCTTTCAGGTTCACATCGAAGAAACTATCTCCATTCAGCACAAAAGCCATCCCATCTGCCAGCGAAATAGCCTGATAAATTCCTCCCCCTGTTCCCAAAGGCTTTTCTTCTTCCATGTAGAGGATAGAAATCCCATCATAGTTATCGCCAAAGTATTCTTTAATGGATTCTGCTTTATATCCTACCGATAGAATCGTTTTCTCTATTCCCTGTGCTTTCAGATATTTAAAGAGATAATGCAAAAAGGGTTTCCCTCCTATAGGAGCCATCGGCTTGGGAAGTTCCTTCACCACTTGGCGCAAACGGGTGCCGAGTCCTCCGGCTAATATAATGGCAGGTATATTCACGCCTCTAATATGTCAATAGAATTGAAAAGAAAAAAACCAATAGGAAGTTCACTTCTTGGGCGGTGAATTAAATTTCACTTTGTTTAGTATTTGCAGATGAATATCTCCTCTCAAATTATACAATGAGAAGATTTCTTGGCTTCAAAATTTTCAGAGAAATTTTAGTATTTCCTATACTTGTGGCTGACTGCCTTTTGTAGCACTAACGGTTAGCTCCCCTCAGCTTTCTTTATCAAAACCGGTTAAAAATTAATCCTCAACTGATCAAGAGCAAAAGAACATTTTCCCCAAAAAAATTCTCAAGCAATACATGGAGGTGAGAAATGTTTTATCACCTGACTCAAAATAATTGTGCCCCTGCTTATTAACCAAACAACTTCTCCTCTACCAGTTGGCAGATAATGTGGCCGAGCATAATGTGGCTTTCTTGTATGCGCGGAGTGTCGGTGCTGGGCACGTTAAAGAGATAATCGCAACTTTCTTTCATTTTACCTCCCGTTTCGCCTGTGAACGAAATCACCAACATTCCTCTGCGCTTCGCTTCTTCTTGCGCCAGTAGTATATTCTTTGAATTACCGCTAGTAGATAAACCTATGAGCACATCGCCTGCACGACCATGCGCCTTTACAGCTCGTTCGTATATTTGATCGTAGCTGTAATCATTCGCGACTGCGGTCAAAAATGAAGTGTTCACATGCAAGGCCTCTGCCGGCAGTGGTTCGCGATCGCTGTAAAACCGTCCGGTAAACTCGGCTGCCAAATGTTGTGCATCAGCCGCGCTGCCTCCGTTGCCACAAAGATATAGGCGCTGCCCATTCTTAAAAGATTCAGCTATCAGGTTTGCCACCTGCTCCACCTGCTCCAGCATAACCGTATTTGCCAGTATTTTATTCTTTACCTCAATAGAGGAAGTGATGATGCTCTTTATCTTGCTCATGCCGCAAACTTAAAAAACCGTTTTAAGTCCGCCACTTATAACTTTATTGAACCTACTAAGTTGTGCCGGTAGTTCTATTATGGGTAGGGAATGGCTCCCTCAACTTGGGGTTTTATCGGGTAGTTTTTAAATCGTCCAACTGATTAAGCCCTGTGGAGTAAAATTATAGCGCATCACCCGCCCCCCTACTTTATTCAGTGCTTCTATTACTTTGAACTTTGAGTTGTAAGGCGCATAAAAGAACATAAACCCTCCGCCTCCGGCTCCTGATACTTTTCCTCCTGTAGCTCCTGCTTTCATCGCAGCTTCATAAATGTTTTCGATTTGCGGATTGCTGATGCCCTCCGCCATTGCCTTTTTGTGTTGCCACCCGTAATGAAGTATTTCGCCTATGCGATCCACCTCTCCTTTGAGCAAGGCCTCTTTCATGCGTACAGATTGTTCTTTTAAGCTGTGCATGGCTTCTATGCTCTTCTTGTTTTTTCGCTCTACATTCTCTGATTGTTTCTTGATAATTTCTGAGGAGAGGCGTGAGGTTTCCGTATAGAAAAGGATCAGGTTATTCTCCAGTTCGTGAATCCAAGTGTCGCGCACCCGCAGCGGGTTTACTATCACCTTTTCATTCTCATAAAACTCCATGTAGTTCACTCCTCCAAAAGTAGCGGCATATTGATCCTGACGACCACCTTGCATATTGAGATCTTCCCGTTCAATTTTATATGCCAGATGTGCAATGTCGTACTCCCCTAAAGGAAGTTTGAGCCACTCCACAAATGCCCCGAGTATAGCCACCACCAGGGTAGATGAAGAGCCTAAGCCGGAGCCGGGAGGCGCATCTACATAAGTGGTCAATTCAAAAGACAGAGGCTTTTTGATAAAATCTTTTACAATCCGGTTATACACTCCTTTAGCCAAGTCGAGTTGCCCGTTAATGGGAAGTTTACTCTTCGCCTCCATCGTTATTGCCTCCCCGCGATCCATAGCCTTTAAATGAATCTTCTTTCCTGTCATAGGTTTAATAGTCGCATAGGCATACATCCCGATGGTAATATTCAGAATGGCTCCGCCATAAATATCAGCGTAAGGAGATACATCCGTTCCGCCACCGGCTAATCCCAACCGTAAAGGAGCTTTGCTTCGAATTATCATGGAACAAGTTTACAGTTTACAGTCCACAGTTGAAAAACGAAATTGCTTGGAGGATAGCTCATCACGGCAAACAAATTCATCTCCACTTGTAAATTACAGTTTCCTAATTTTCAAATCGTTCATCACTTCCACTATTCTATCTAACATTTCGCTCCATGCATATTTTTTCTTTTCCAGCTTAATGTTATCGCGCATCACAAACTCGCGGTGTTGGTGATAGAAATCTACCAGTGCATCGGCAATTGCCCTCGGTTCAGGCGGGACTACATAGCCCACTTTGCCATGTTCTACCATCTCCGGCAGGCCGCCTACATTCGTTACCAACATCGGTCGGTTAAAGTGATAGCAAATTTGCGTCACTCCACTTTGCGTAGCATGTTTATAAGGTTGCACTACTATATCGGCTGCGCAGAAATAATATTTCACTAATTCATCGGGCACAAAATCTGTTTTCATAATCACCTTATCGGCAATGCCGAGGTTGGTAATCATATCCCAAAAAGGTCGCGCATCGGTATAAAACTCTCCTGCCACTATCAGTTTGAAATTCATGGGGCGGATGCGCTCATCGGCCATTGCTTGCAATAGTAAATCGAGGCCTTTGTAATCGCGGATAAAACCAAAGAACAGAATGTATTCTTCATTCAGCGTTAATCCTAATTTCTCATAGGCTTCTACTTTGTTTACTGCTTCCCCGAAATTATCAAAGAGCGGATGGGGGGAAAATACTTTGGGTTTTTGGCTATCCAACTTCTTTAAATCTTCGAGTACCGATGCGCTCATCGTGATAAAGCCATCTACGCTGTTCACAAAGTAGCGGGCAAGAAATGTATCTCCCACTTTCTTTTCGTGGGGAATAATATTGTCAATAATGGAAATCACTTTTGTTTTCCGGTTCTTCCTCACTAATCGCGAAATAGTGCCCAGGCAGGGACCCATAAAAGGCAGCCAGAACTTTACAATCATCAGCTCTGCATTCAGCTTGGCTATTTCTTTCCCCACCTTAACCCAGTTGAGCGGGTTGATGGAGTTTACCTTTACATGAATGTACAAATCATCCGGTGCAGGCGAATCGCTGTATTGAGAAGTGCCGGGAAAAAGAAAAGAAGGATACTGCAAACTGAAAGTATAAATCTGCACGCTGTGGCCCTGCCGGATAAACTCGCGAGCCAGTCTTTCATTATACGATGCCAGGCCACCCCTAAGTGGATGTGCACTGCCGAGAATAATAACTTTCATGAATGAATTTTGCGCCCCGAATATAAGTGAACCGATACACTCAACCGACTTTAAGTCCCAGGGTTTGGGTGACATTATACTCGTTGCGGTCGGCTGTACTGCGGGTGGTCAGCTCGCCCAGAAAACCCGCAACAAACAGTTGTACCCCGATAACGATGGAAAGCAAACCGAGAAAAAAGATGGGGCGCTCTGCCATACGATATTCGGCAAATACAAATTTGCCCACGGTGAGATAGACCATAATACAAAAGCCCGCAAAGAAACTGAGTACGCCCAAGCCTCCGAAAATGTGCATGGGGCGTTTCCCGAAGCGAGTCATAAAATAAACAGAGAGCAAATCGAGAAAGCCATAGAGAAATCGCTCCATTCCGAATTTTGTCACCCCATACTTCCGCGCCTGATGGTGCACTACCTGCTCTCCTATTTTAGAAAACCCTGCCTGCTTGGCCAGCACAGGAATATAGCGGTGCATTTCACCATATACCTCTACACTTTTCACCGCAGCGTTTTTATAAGCTTTCAGCCCGCAGTTAAAGTCGTGCAGTTGAATGCCCGTCATAAAGCGAGTGGCTGCGTTGTAAATCTTTGTCGGAATAGTTTTGGAAAGGGGATCGTATCGCTTCTTTTTCCAACCGCTCACTAAGTCAAATCCTTCTTCTGCTATCATTTTATACAGGCCGGGTACTTCTTCGGGAGAGTCTTGCAAGTCGGCATCCATAGTGACAACCACATCGCCCTGCGCGTGTTGAAAGGCTACCTGCAAGGCCGCACTCTTGCCATAATTGCGCCCGAAACGAATGCCTTTGATATGGGGGTTTTGGGCAGAAAGATTTTCTATTACCTGCCAGCTTTTATCCTTGCTGCCATCATCCACCATCAGCACTTCGTAACTGAGGTTATTTTCCTGCATTACCCGCTCTATCCATGCCGCTAACTCGGGCAGAGACTCTTCTTCATTAAACAATGGAACTACAATGGTAATCTGCATTAAGCTTCAACTTTTGGTGGTATGGTTGGGTCAGGTCTATTTACAAATAAAGCAATAAGCGCAGAAAAGAGGCTGCCGACCAACAATGAGGTGCCATAGCGAATGAGCTGCGATTTAAGAGTTGGCGTGTAGTCCTGCTCTTGCATTCGTTTAATGGCTTCTTCCACTTTATCGTCAGGGGTTCCAAATTTTTCCATCATTGCCGAAGCATTTTCAATGGCCTTCTTTTTAACTAATTCCGGCAGGTCGGGGTCAATGACTTTATACAACAGATAGCCGAAGGTGTCGAACAGAAAAGTAGCGATGAGCGAGATGATGAGCACTGCAATAAACGCATGTCCGAAATTTTTATAGTTGCCCAGCTCCTTGCGGTAAGTAATTCCTCCCCATATCATTAAAAAAATAAGCGGCAGGTACGCCAGCATGGGAAGAAAGGAGGCGAGCCTTTCTGCCGAGATAATATACAGAATCAACAAAAAAGCCACCATGAT
>CAZQYO010000171.1:1751-6471 GCA_964597415.1 uncultured Chitinophaga sp. | reverse complement strand
CTGAATAGAAATCGCCTATCTGGCTGATACGGAAAAATTATTTACGGGAATACCCTAATGTGCTCCAAACCATAAGAACCTATCAGCAGTAGTGATTTCACTTCGCTTTATTGAGTCGCAATAGCACCATACCTGCTATCAACCCAACCCGATAACTCAGTAAACTTTTTTCTTAGTTAGTTGTAAGCAACGCCTACTCACAGAAGAAGCGAAAAAATAAGATTGCATACCATTATTTCAAGTGCAGTCCACCCTCAATAAAATCTCAAAATAAGGAGATCTATAAACCTATTACGATTAAGGATTTCGCTTCTCTCTTCATTTTCAAATAGCACTCATTAATTTGCGGCAACAGCACCAATCACTTTCTGCTATTTTTCATGTTTCCGACTGGCTAAGGCATCGCCTTCTACATGTCCGGTGCGCCTCAGGTGGTTCTTTGCCTGACGGTTGGCAATACTTATACCCAGTTTCAAAATAAGTGCTTTACCCGCTGGAGCTTTTTCCGGATGTTTTTTACCGGCTCTTATTTTATCGAAAAAGTATTTAGAGTATAAAATAGCAAATGGAGCGCATGGATTATGCGACAAATGCTTGCCGAAAACTCGCCTGTGTACCTGATCGGTTCGTTGGTGCATATAATCGTATGCAACTTCGGTATTCTGATACATCACCTCATTATCTCCATAGCAAGCACATAACTGCATGGGAGCTTTAGGTACCCACTTCACTAAACAGTTCTCTTGTAACTTGCGGGTAAAAGGAAAAGTAGTATCTGATTTGAAACGGGTAATCAGACTATCTACTACCATATCGCCCGGCACTTTGGGCAATATAGAATTTACGTATCCGTAATCTACCGATCGCGGCTGCTGAAAAGCCTTTTCCAATTCATCCTTGTAGGGTTCCTTAAAAACATCATACACATTACCGGGCAATAAATGATAGGCATATTGATACGAGATGAGTAGATAAGGAAGGTAATGAGGTTGATCATATTTGCGAAACATAGTCTTCGCCTGTGCCCCCGTCATGTCATAAGCTCCTGACATGGGAGATGATGCTGTTAGTTTTACCTCGGGGAATGCCCCCGATTCCAACATTTTATGTGTAGCCATAGCAGCATGACCACCTTGCGAATAGCCGGTGATAAACAACTGACCAGAAGTGCTTCTTCCTATTTTAGGGTAAATCTCCCGACAGGCCTTTATCATATAAATAACCGACATGGCTTCTGTCCAACTATCTTGATACACATGCTGCTTCTCTCCTCCCCCAAGTCCATAGTAGTAAGGGAAAAGAGCTACATAATTGTCCACCGCGTGCATCATACATACCACCTGCTCTAAATCATTAATACCACAACTCTGCGCAATAGAAATTCGCGTTCCATGACAATACACCATTTCGGCTGCGGGAGTTTCAGTTTTAGGCACATACATTACCCCTTTTGCAATGATAAAACTGCTATCTAACCAAATACCTTTATAGGTCACCTCATACATATCTACCGCGTTGCGCACTTTATCTACAATCTGCGGAATATGCCGACTCTTCCAAAATCGGTTTAAGGAATCTTTGGTGTAAGTATATTTTAATTCATAGCTGACCAAGTAGTGGTCAGGCGGAGTAAAAGCGGCATGTGAAGAGGCTTGAATGCTCAAGAACAACAAACCGAAGAACAGGATGCGAAATACATTTTTCATAATTGGTACCGTCTAAAAGTTGGGATGGCGATGTTACGGAAAATTCATCTTGTTTCCCTCTTCTTGCTTCAAAACTTTTGTTATCCCATAAGCGAAATTGTCGCCTCTCAACTTACCAACCCTATCTATAATAAGTTTATCTATTTTCGCTTCGCAAAAAATCTATGCATAAAATTTTCATTCTGCTTTGTAGTTTGCTACTTCTGGCATCTTCGTGTTGCAATAAATTACCGGTGGATCCTTCTTTCGTTTTGCGCTCTGTAAATGTACCGGCTGACTCCGTTACTTTTGCAGTGATTGGAGATTACGGAACAGATGATCCGGTAGAGGGAGAGGTAGCCAATATGGTGTCATCATGGAATCCCGATTTCATTATTACCACCGGGGACAACAATTATCCTTTAGGAGCGGCCGGCACTATACAAAAGAACATTGGGAAATATTATTGTGACTATATCTACAACCCCGATGCCCCGGTGAATCAACAATGCCACGGCAAAGCGGAAGCAGAAAAGCAGAATCGTTTTTTCCCAAGCCCGGGGAACCACGATAACTATTCCGCCCCGCCCATGCAACCTTATTTAGACTATTTCAGTTTGCCTGGCGATGAACGCAATTACGAATTTATATGGGGACCTGTCCATTTCTATTCAATGAATACCGGAAAATCGGGTAACATTAAATGTTGCGAATCAGCGGAAGCAAAGTGGCTAAATGCTGCTGCCACTAAGAGTAGTACGCCCTTTAACTTTGTTTATTTTCATCACCCACCATACTCGGTGAGCAATCACGGAAGTTCTACAGATTTACAATGGCCTTATAGCGATTGGAAGATAGATGCCGTTTTCAGCGGACATGAGCACGTGTATGAAAAAGTAATTGACAAAATGAATTCCACCCCTATTTATCTGGTTTGCGGCAATAGCGGAAGAGAGCACTTGTATGACTGCGATTCAAATCCCTTAGATACAAGCCGCTTTGATGTTCGTTGCGACAATACGCACTTTGGGGCAATTCGCGTAAAAGTAAATTCCACCCAAGCCATTTTTGAGTATTTTACCACCTCCGATCTTGTTCACCCAGCCGATATTTACATCCTCCATAAATAATTTCTATGATCATCAATGCCACCATACAGGTAATCCCCCTCACCTCCTCTGAAAAGGCTTTGCCGATAGTTGATCAAGCCATTGCCCTTATACAGCAATCAGGCATAACCTATTCTGTCGGAGCTTTTGAAACCACCCTCGAAGGAGAATATGAAGAAGTGCAACAATTGATTCGTCAAGTAGAGGACTTCTGTTACACCCGGCAGGAGCTGCAATTCTTGATTTATTCTAAGCTGCATGTTTGCGGAGGGGCAAATATTATGGTAGGAGATAAAACGGATAAATTTAAGCCGTGAACAATGATTTGCAAATCTGTTTTTCCTTTTCTTATTTTTGTCTGTCAAAATTAATCACTTAAACAAAGCATCATTTGAATCCAAAACCAAGTTCCTTCCGGCCGCGGTACGGTCGCGCTCCTTTTAAAAAAGAATTAGAACACAACATCAACGAAAAAATCAGGCACCCCGAAGTGAGAGTGGTAGGGGAGAATGTGGAGCCGGGAGTGTATCCTATCCGGCAAGCTATTGAAATGGCTTTAGACAAAGGGTTGGACTTAGTGGAAATTTCTCCAAACGCTAATCCTCCCGTTTGCCGCATTGTGGACTACAATAAATTTCTGTACGAAAAGAAAAAGAAAGAGAAAGAAATTAAGGCCAACAGCAAGAAAGTAGAGGTAAAGGAAATTCGCTTTACCCCTAACACTGACGAGCATGATGTGGAATTTAAGGCGAAACATGCCGAGAGTTTTCTTAAAGATGGAAATAAAGTGCGCACGTATGTGATGTTTCGCGGACGCTCCATCGTTTTTAAGGAGAGAGGGGAACTACTTCTGTTACAGTTTGCCGACCGGTTGAAAGAAGTAGGGGTAGTAGAGCAACTACCTATCTTAGAGGGCAAACGGATGTTTATGACTCTAGCTCCAAAGACAAAGAAGAAGTAATTACCTAATTGTTCAGATTTAAAAGAGCTGCCGATGGTAGCTCTTTTTCTTTTTTTAAGCGGTTTGGATTTGTAGAAACTATCTCTATATTTGCGCTCCCAAAATCCAAAAAAGCATCATGCCAAAGCAAAAGACAAATTCCGGTGCAAAGAAGAGATTCAAAGTCACCGGATCAGGTAAAATAAAGCGCGGTAAAGCATTTAAACGCCACCTGCTGGGTCGTAAAAGCAAGAAAAGAAAAGAAGAACTCAGCAAGTCAACTGTAGTTCATCCTAGCGATGAGCACAGGGTGAAACTTATGTTGGGTATGGCTTAATTATTTAACTCGGTTTGTTCAAAGAAAAAATTAAAAAGAAATGCCACGTTCCGTCAACTCAGTAGCCTCAAAAGCCAGAAGAAAAAAAGTACTGAAGCAATCGAAAGGTTACTTCCTAAGCAGAAGCAATGTATATACTGTAGCTAAAAATGCCGTAGAGAAAGCCGGTATTTACTCCTACATCGGCCGTAAACTCAAAAAGAGAGATTACAGAAACCTTTGGATTACCCGTATCAACGCAGCAGTTCGCGAGCATGGTTTGACTTATTCAAGGTTCATTTCTAAATTGGCCGAAGCAAACATTGAACTCAACCGTAAAGTATTGGCCGATTTAGCACTAAACAATCCGGCTGCGTTTAAAGCAGTAGTTGATAAAATTAAATAGTCGATAACTCTTAGTGTTTTCATAGGTTCAAAGTTGGTCGTCCGCAAGGGCGACCTTCTTTGCTTTATGATGGGACAGGAGTAAAATTTACACTGCGCCCATACGACTTATTAAAAGTTGATAATAAATCCTTGTCGGAAAACATGATTCGCTAACATTGCACCCAACTCAAAATCCAATGTCACAGGAAAACGGTATCGCAGTCACCAAAAAAAGATTTACCACAAAAGACATAAAAGAGGCCATTAAAATTTACCGCTTCAT
>CAZQYO010000171.1:0-1722 GCA_964597415.1 uncultured Chitinophaga sp. | reverse complement strand
GTTATTTCTACCGGAGTAGTTTCATTTATCCCGGGAGGATTTGGCCAACTGATAGATGCGGGGTTGCCTGCCAAAGAAGCCATAGACAAAGCCTATAAGACGCTTCAAACCGACATGCCGGCCGAGCAAAAGGTAGCGGAGTTGCACCAGCAGTTAGGCACATACAAGGATGCCATTAATCCGGAGAAACTAAAAACCATCGGTATTTTGTTAGGGGCTATTCTACTGATACAAGCAGTGCTCTCCTTTTTCCGAATTTACCTTTTCGAGTATGTGAGTCAAAATGCTATGGCGGCTATCCGAAAGACCTTGTACGAGAAAATCATCACCCTCCCCATCTATTTCTTTGAAGAAAACCGGGTAGGTAATCTCACTTCGCGCATTTCTTCTGATGTGTCGCAGTTACAAGATTCTCTTTCTAACCAATTAGCCTTTTTTGTCAGGCAATTGGTACTCCCCATTGTGTGTATTCCGCTGCTGCTGAAAGTGTCATGGAAACTCGCACTTATTATTATCGCAATTCTCCCTTTACTTATTCTGGCAGCCGTGCTATTCGGAAGATTTATCCGAAAAATATCCAGATCCGCTCAAGATGAATTGGCAGAGTCCAATACTATTGTGGAGGAAACTTTTCAGGCAGTGGATGTAGTGAAAGCGTTCACCAACGAGGCCTACGAAACACTGCGCTATGGAAAAATCAACCGGAACGTGGCAGCCATAGGAATGCACGCAGCTAAATACCGGGCGGCTTTTGTTTCTTTCATCATCTTTGTAATGTTTGGCGCAATAGTAGGCTTGGTATATGCCGGAATGAACGAAGTAGCCAAAGGGGTAGATCACGGAGGAATTTCTATGGGAGATTTAATCCAGTTTTTTCTCCTTACCATATTCATCGGAAGTGCTCTTGCCGGATTGAGTGAAACCTATTCCATTCTTCAAAAAACATTGGGAGCTTCAGAGCGCATCAATGAAATTTTGGAAGAAAAAAGTGAGACTTATATAGCAGATGAGAATATAGATGAGCGCATCGAAGGTAATGTAGAGTACAAAAATGTTCATTTTTCGTACCCATCGCGAAAGGATACAGAACTGTTCAGCGGTTTAAGTTTTGAAGTTAAAGCAGGACAAAAAATTGCTTTGGTTGGCCCCAGTGGTTCAGGCAAATCCACCATTATTAAATTGCTCAGTGGTCTTTATCCCTTCGATAAAGGCGATATTATCATTGACGGTAAAAGCATTCGCGATTACAACATCACTGCCCTGCGCAAAAATTTCGGTACGGTTCCGCAAGAAACTATCTTGTTTGGCGGCACCATCTTAGAGAACATTGCCTACGGGAAAACTACTGCCACAGAGGAAGAGATTAAAAATGCAGCACGCAGAGCAAATGCTTATGATTTTATTGAATCGTTCCCCGAAAAATTCAATACGCTGGTGGGCGAACGCGGAGTAAAACTTTCAGGTGGGCAAAAACAACGTATTGCCATCGCCCGCGCCATTCTTCGCGACCCAAAGATTTTGATATTAGACGAAGCTACTTCTGCATTAGATAGTGAAAGCGAACGCTTGGTCAAAGATGCGTTGAACGAATTGATGAAAAACCGTACAACATTTATTATTGCACATCGTTTAAGCACCATCCGCGAAGCAGATGTCATCTTAGTCATCAACAGAGGTAAAATTGTTGAAATGGGCACGCATAGCCAACTATCAGAAATGGAA
>CAZQYO010000170.1:2033-6487 GCA_964597415.1 uncultured Chitinophaga sp. | reverse complement strand
CTCCCGCAATAGCCGCTGTGCTATTGCTGAGAACGTAAACGGAATTGCCATCGCGACCATAAGGAGTAAAACCGGTGGTCCATTGGGCATGAATAGATGCGGGAAAAAAGAATACCGTCAGCAAAAGGCGGCTAAGGAATAGTAGTTTTTTCATAGGAATTTCATTTTGTAATAGGGGTATTAAAAAGCAATGCCAATATAAAGCAAATGGAGCAACTTAAGAGGTCTTAAATTTTCCTTCTTTTTCAACAATCCACTTTGACTTGACCATTGAAATAAACGAGCGAAATAATCAGTACCTCATAGCCAGTTGCGAGCTGGAGGGATAGTCATTCATCCAATACCTGTTTCCCTATCCAAGATGCGGTTGGCGACTCTTCCGGTGCCTTGATTTACTTATTTGTGTAGCCTGCCCTTTAACTGTTCTATTATTGGTTGAATGTTCTGCTCACGGGGATTTATCGCATAGCTCCGCTCAAAATAGAGATAGGCACTGTCCGGAACATCCATCTGCAAATATGTTTTCGCTATGTTAACCGTAGGTTCGTACGTATTGGGCTGAATAAGCAATAACCTTCTGTTGGTGGCTATAGAGTTTTCATATTCCCCCAACTTAAAATAGGCATAACTCAAATTGGCATACACTTCCTTTCGCGTAGGATATTTTTTCAGATACTTTTCGTATAGGGGAATAGCTTGTTTCACCTCTCCTTTATTATCTAATATAACAGCCATGCTAAACAAAGGGGCATAAAACCCGGTGTCTATTTGAATGGTTTTTTCGTATGCCTGATACGCCTCCTCCGTTTTCCCCATTGTTTCATAAGTTCTTCCCAAATCGAAGGAAGCATTTAGAAAAGCCGGATAAATTTCAATGGCTCTTTTGAGGTGTTCAGCCGCTTCTTCCCGCAGCTTGTATTGCTTATTGGCATCTTGCTCGGCATTAGAGGCAATCCACAAATGCAAACCCAAGAGATTTTGTGCTTGCGCGGAATTAGGCACCACTTGAATGTCGTGCCTGAAAAGTGTGATCCGATCTTTCCATTGGGCATTTCGGGCTACTGTCATTAGAGAATAAAGCGTCAATACGGAAATCATTATCCATCTATACGACTTAGGAGTGTTACTTACAGTAAGCGATTTCATCTCCCATTTTATCTTAAACAACATTCCCAATAGGGTTACTACCAGTATAGAAAATCCGATAGAAGGAATCAGCAAAAAGCGATCGGCCATTAAGCCCGGTATAGGAATAAACAGATTAGAAAAGAGAGAAATAGAGGCAAGGAAAAAGAGAATGGAATAGGCGATGACCGGTAACTTTCTCGATAGTGCCAGTGAAAAAATTCCCAAGAAGAGATATAACACTAACACGGCAATAGGAACGGCACTGCTCAAATTTGTTGGAACAATAAACGCATACCCATAATAAAAACTCAAGGGATATGGTACGATAATTTTTTTAAAGTAATTGCCCAGCACCACCAATGCCGTTCCCAATTTGACACTAAAGGAAGTATTGTTGTCTAATGGATATTCAATAAACTTTAGAGGTCGTACGGATTGAACGGGAGTTAAATCTGCCGCCTTAATTTTAGTGGATTCGTAATAGCCCTTCTCTATCCGGGCATACAAGTTTTTTTGAACCGGAGGATGAATTAAAAGTGTAAAAAAAACAGATAGCGGTAACAAAACAGAATAGAGCTTCACTACAACTTCTTTACGGTTTCTGTATAGTAACATTAAGGCAATAAAAAGTATGGGAATAGCGAGGTAGCTCGGTGCAAACGCCTTATGGTGTTTTATAATTTTAAAAACCATCATAAAAAAATACCCGGCCGATACTGCTGTCAAAATATAAGTAACAGGACGTAATCGCTGAAAGAAAAAACCTACAAAGACTAAAGGAGCTAAGAACCAAAAAGACTTTATAAAAATAATAGCAATAAGCGCATGAAGCACCCACACGCCAATGGTCACCCGCCTGAAGGTACGGCTGCCGTTAAATAATTGCGCGATTAAAAATACAACCACCGAAACCGCTATTGCCGATGTAGAACTTTTTATCCGCACCGCTGCAAGGGTCGCCAAACCGGTGATGAGAATAATCAATATCAATTTCAGGTCGCGGTTTCTGCCTAAATACATTATTCCCAAGAGCAGGAAGGGGATACTACTGAGCCAAGGGCTGCCTTCATATATCCCAACGGCACTTAAAATGGACAAAAGCAGCGCTAAAGAAAACGACCAACTAAAGAAGATTTTCCAATTAAAAGGGACTTCCTCTGCCTCCGTTTTATCTGCTGATGGTGAGATTTCACCGAAAGAAATTTTATGCAAGAGATTCCCGGAAATCTGTTTCCATGAGATGTGCGAAATCTTACCATGCCGAATCACATATAAAGCAGTTATCAGGATTATTAAACCAAAAAAGACCTCTATTTGCTGCGTCAATGAGTATAAACGGGCAAAAAGAATGGTAGGGATGGCCAGCATACCGGTGATTATCAAAGTGCGACCGAAACCTGTTTCAACAAGAAAGACAATAGTTAATGGAATTAAAAAAGCAAATGCAATGGCTGTAGTTTTTGAAAGTATTCCAAGAACAAAAGCCACCAGCATCAGTAGAAGCGATACCCGCGACCGCTTGCGAATATATTGTATGGCAAAAAGCAATGCCTGCAAACTAAATAGCAGTGCGAGTATTTCATCTCTATTCTTAATGCTTGCCACAATCTCCGTATGTATTGGATGAGCCGCAAAGGCGATTGAAATGAAAAAAGGATACACCGCATTGTAATTCAAAAATAGTTCCCGCAACACTCGGAAAAGAAGTAAACAAAGAAATCCGTATAGTAAGATATTGATGAAATGGCTGATGTGCGGGTTTTCTCCAAACAGCGCATTCTCGATAGCAAAGCTGACTAATACAATGGGGCGATATTCATACTTGTATCCCGACAGGTCTTCATAATAAGGCGAAGCAAATATTTCGGGTATTGCACTTAGTCCTTTTGAAGTGAGCCGGTGATGCTGCGTCACTAATTCATCATCTAAATTATAGTCGTTAAATACCGTGTTGAAATACAAGCAGAAACTAAATCCGAAAAGGATGAGTTGATAAAGTCGAATAGTCGTCCACCATTTTTCGGTGGCGTTTTTACTATCCTTTTTTACTCCGACAGATGTTACGGTTTTTCTTTTTGCAGTTGCCATAATTTTATATTCCCATCTTCGTAAGCCATCTCCATACAGCAAGTTTAATATTCTCCCAACGAGAGGCCGGTTTTAATAATTCCTTTTCCGTAAGATTCGCGTTATACTCCTTTAATTTTTCAAAATATCGGTAAAAGTATTCTGTCAGAATGGTGTCGCTCCCTTGCACCATTTCTCTTATAGTAAATTCATTAAAATGGATAAAGATGATAGGATCCCGGCCGTTAATTAAAATTTCATTATCGCGAAGAACTCTTTTGCATAACTCGGTATTCCACCCGGCTACATTACAGCCTTTATGCCTGACTATATGCGCCTTCTCTTCCATCACCGGTACTAAGTCCAGATATTTTTGATCATCAAATAGTCCTCGGAGACTATTTTTTTCGCATCTGTACGCACAACATTCCGCCCACCATTTCAGTGTTTCGGCAGCTACACGCGAAGCCCCCACAAAACCTGCATTATACAATCCTACCCGGTAATTAGCTTCTAACCAGTTTTGATCTTTTTTCGGATCGCTTTTGTAATAATGCGGAGTCAGTAAAAAACTGTGCTGCTTCAATAAATCAAAAAGGAAATCGAACTGACGGAAGAAGAACAAGTCGTTATCTAAATAAATTACGCTTTCTACTTCAGCCAGATGGAGGAGGTGAAGCATGAAAACCGGTTTTAAACTCCATCTTAATTTATTTGGGTGACGGTGGTATTTATGGAGGATGGTATTTGCAGTATCCGTTTTTTCCAAAGCACTCACCTTCCAGAATACGCAGTTGGAATGGCTCACTTCCTCGGTGGAATCCACTATCAAAACATGCAGCGTATAAGCAGTTCCTCTGTTCAATGAATCGGCCAATGCAAATACTTTGAACAAATGATCAGAAGTAGAAATCGTGCAAAAGTGGTTCACTTGCGAAATTGTCGGTTAATTTATTGCAAAAGATGTTGCTGTAAATAGGTCTCTATATACTTGGCATATACTCTATGCCCCATATTATTGAGATGCCCGTCCGGATTAGGCTTAAAGTAACTCTTTTGAGGATTCGGAAACAACCAGAGAGTTTTCAACTCTTTATCTTCCAATATATCTTGGTATTTCTTATCGTAATTTTCGGTAGTCATATCGGCCTCTTTACTTTCGGGAATCAGAATAAATTTAACCGGTATCTGTAATCCGGCACAGGTATTTACAATATTCTTCAAATAGCGTTTAGTCACGGAAGTATTTTTTCGAAGTG
>CAZQYO010000170.1:0-2023 GCA_964597415.1 uncultured Chitinophaga sp. | reverse complement strand
CGTACGAAATCTTTTCTTCTACACGAAAGCGAGCCGCATATAATCTGGATAACAGCGAACTTTTAGAAATTACCTTTTCGTACCAGCGGGTGGGTGATTTCAAAAAATATTTTTCGTTTGCCAGATAGTTATATGCTGCTTGAGGGCTTTCAAAGTGCCGCCCATCTATATCTGCTAAAATAGCACCGGCATTAGTCCAATAGTAAAAAGGCGTATCGGGCAATACTCTCCGGTCTTCTTTCATCAAATCATTTCCCATAAAGAACACTACAAAAACATAGTCCGGCTTTAACCGGGGGACATAAACTGTCGCTATTTGATTATACTGCGCAGGATCCGCAGCCGGAATACCGGTATTGATAATTTGATAGGGCGTTTCTCTTCCTAAAATATCGCAAAACGAACTATCCTGAAAGGGACTGGCACTCATGCCCCAAGTAAAACTATCTCCGATAAAAAGCACTTTCTTTTTGGTGGAATCCAATTCCGAAAACTCCTTGCCGCGAAAACCATCACTGTTAATGTGAATTCCCTGCTGATTCCAGTAATCGCTATCCGCCACTAAAATCCCCCTGTGATTGGTATAGAAATCGTGAATGACATACAGTGAATCTACCGGCCTAAACCAAAGCCAATTAGGGCGAAGGTCACCGGGTGGATAGCCCGAAAAACGCAACACCCCTTCTATCGCTAAACAAGCTATCAGAACAAAAGAAATCTGAAAAAGGATTCGCCATTTACGCTCGCTCATTTACAATTCCGAGTTTTTGACCAATACTTTCCACATAATCCCAAATATCCCACCCTTTTTTTCCGAAGTTATGATAGATATGCACTAATGCCGGTTTTACTTTTGTTTTAAAAGCATTATCGGTAAAGTTACCCTCGCTATCTAATATCAGCCGGGGGTTATTGTAATCGGCAATGAAATTAAATTTCTGAGGCAGGAGAGGATTCTTCTCTAAGCCCATTTCCCATACCGTAGCGATGAGGGTTCCCTGGTCGCGAGTATTCCAGTCGGGGTAAGTAAATATCTTCATGGTCTTATCGAACCATGCATTCAGAAAATCATTGCTCGAATCGTCAAACAGAAAAACGCCTCCGTTCCAATGTTGAAAGTTTTTGTCGCTGACCACTATGCCAAAGCGGTCGCGAATGTATTGCGGCAAATGATGACATTCTAAGTTAAAGACATCCCGGCCATCGGGACCGAGCCAACGTCTTCGCAAGGGATGCCAACGCCAAACGGAATTTTTTTCTATGTCCTTTACCATGCTTTCTGCCGGCATAATAATCACCCGACCCTCGCGGTCGTGCCATACTTTCTTCCACCGGTCATAAAAAGTATCCTCATCTAACCGGAACCTTTTGATAGCAGTCAGAAAGCGCAAGGAGACAAATAGGTAGTTCAGTTTGTTCTGTTTGATGATTTCAAACTTGTGCACCAACTGCTGCTTCTTTTTTTCCATCAATGGATCCTGCTGCTTGCGGGACGGGTCAAACTTTTCCATCAATGCTTCTAAGGCTTCAATGTCCTTTCGGTTTTGCTCCCAACAGTCACACTTTACCGCGCTCGGGCTGAATTTGGGCATACGGCAATGGTCTGCGGCAAAAGTGACCGGCCCTTGCTGATAGTTGAAAATAGCATCACAGTCTTCGCTCAAGGCAATCACATCGGTATCGAGGTAACAGTACTTATTTCTCGGTGGAAGAAATTTATTAAGTCCCACTTTTAAGTAAATGCTCGCTTGATGATTCGAAAACTCTTCAGGGGTTTTTACATCAACGATGTTGGAGTGCCGCACCGGTATTTCATTGCGGGAAGAGTCTGTCACCACTATAATATCATACTTGGAGAAATGGCGCAAATACTGCAAAGAAAAATGCAGTGTATCAATATGCTCTTGCGAGCCGCAAACCACAAATACAAACTTATTCACTGCTACCTTGCCTTTATTTGAACACGGAGTGGATTAATTGCCGACTCGGAAAGGCCGACTATTTTAAAGCTATTCCCGGGATT
>CAZQYO010000169.1:0-6488 GCA_964597415.1 uncultured Chitinophaga sp. | reverse complement strand
GCACCGGCACCTTGACTCACGACCTCAACCGATGGTGGCATAAGGTGCGAGGTTTAGAGGACCCTTACGAAAAAGTAACCGAAATAAATACCCGAGCAGATAGAGGTAATGCAGAATATGTATGGGCCTTGCAGAATATCAATTTTGACGTGCAACAGGGAGATGTGTTGGGAATAATCGGAAAAAATGGAGCGGGCAAATCAACTCTCTTAAAAATATTATCAAAAGTGACCGGCCCTACTAAAGGCCAAATAAAAATAAAGGGGAGAATAGCCTCCCTTCTGGAAGTAGGAACCGGTTTTCATCCGGAGTTGACCGGCAGAGAAAACACTTTTCTAAACGGAGCCATTCTCGGCATGACAAAGGCAGAGATAAAAGCAAAGTTTGATGAGATTGTAGCTTTCAGCGGGGTCGAAAAGTATATTGATACTCCCGTTAAAAGATACTCTTCCGGTATGTATGTGCGCCTTGCTTTTGCCGTAGCGGCACATTTAGATCCCGAAATATTGATTGTGGACGAAGTGCTGGCAGTAGGCGATGCCGAGTTTCAGAAAAAGTGTTTGGGAAAATTGAAAGATGTAAGCGGTGAAGGCAGAACGGTGCTATTTGTAAGCCACAATATGACCGCCATAGACGCTTTGTGTTCAAGAACATTGATAATCAGAAACGGGCAAGTGGGCTTTGAGGGTTCCACCCAGGAGGGAATAAAAAATTATTTTGCTGATTCCCTTAAAATAAACGAGGGAAAGGCAATAGCCGAATTTACCCGTGATTTAGAGCGGTATGGAAAGTTAGTGAGAATAGAAGCCATTGAGTCAAAGCCGCAAATCTTTTGGAGAGAATTGGTAGAACTGATATTCCGTGTTAGAAGAATTGATAAGAGTGTTACTGAATTGGAGTTTGGATTTGGCATAAACGACTCCTCCGGATTGCGAATATGTACGTTTGAATCGGACAATGCCTACGCTTTTGAAGAAGGCTCAGATACAATAACACTAAAAGTATTGCTCACTGAACCGAAGTTTGTTCCCGGCAAGTACTTTATTGATTTAGGGGTTCGATCCTCTACTATCACTCTCGATCATGTGGCTTACGGAGTCACATTTCAAGTAGCGGAGATAGATAAAGAGGGAAACCATTTTGGATTTACACAGGGAGCAAGCCTGTCCGGTTATATAAATACAGAAGGGGTAGTCACACAAATCACCAACTAAAATGCAAAAAACGGTAAGCAGGTTTAATGCTATCAAATGTTCCTGTGAAACATACTTCGCTCATTTGTCAATGTATGATAATCCGGTAACCCTTCAGTGTGGCTACGCAGAATAAAAAATATTCCTTTCCCTAATTCAATACTTTCGTTGGCCCGTAGCAGAGGCTACTTAAACATAAAATGAACAGCTATATCCCGCTCCAAAATTTTGTGGAGTTTTCTACTATACATACATTGGGCAGCGAACAACTAAAACAAAATGACAGATAAGGGAAACACTGTGATAGTAACCGGAGCAGCAGGATTCATCGGTTTCCATACTTCGCGTAAATTATTAGAAAAAGGCTATACGGTGGTGGGCATTGACAATCTCAACACCTACTATGATGTATCTCTGAAGCGGGCAAGATTGCAGCAGTTGGAACAATTTAACCGGTTTCACTTTTTTGAAATTGACATTGCCGACTACCAACAACTGCTATCCATATTCCAACAGTACAAACCTGACTATGTGGTACATTTAGCCGCACAGGCAGGGGTTCGGTATTCTCTCGAGCACCCATTAAAATATTCTGACAGCAACCTGACCGGCTTTGTAAACGTACTGGAAGCAAGCCGCCATGCCGCTATAAAACATTTGGTTTACGCTTCGTCCAGCTCGGTGTATGGCGAGAATAAGAAAGTCCCCTTCTCCACTACCGATCCGGTAGAAAAACCCATTAGTCTTTATGCCGCTACTAAACGCGCCAATGAATTGATGGCATACACCTACAGCCACTTGTTCCGCTTACCAAGCACGGGCTTGCGCTTTTTTACAGTTTATGGCCCTTGGGGTCGGCCGGATATGGCTTATTTTAAGTTTACAAAAGCAATTACCGAAGGGCAATCTATAGAGGTTTATAATAATGGCCACATGGAGCGAGACTTTACCTACATAGATGACATTACTGAAGGGATAAGCAATGTATTGACTCATATTCCTTTAGAAGAAACCGATGGGGAGGCCCCTTACAAATTGTATAACATCGGCAATAACAATCCCGTTAGGCTGCAACATTTTATCAAAGTATTGGAAGATGAACTTGGGCGGAAAGCGGTAAAAATAAATTTGCCCATGCAGGCCGGAGATATGCTACGAACCTATGCCGACATAGATCCATTGATGAAGGAGACCGGGTTTAAACCTCAAACCTCTATTGAAGAAGGACTAAAAAAATTTGTTGATTGGTACAAAGCATACTACAACTGCCGGTAGTGCTTTTTGCTATTGAAAAGACGGAATGAGTCATTTAGCCTCCCCTATCTGCCGGCAAAAATACAGTACTGATAAATAGCCGCAGATTTAAGATTTACCTATATGAAGATAAGAAGACGTCTGTTCTCTATCGTTTGAGATACCCCATGCTAAGCTCTCTACAGCGGGATTAGCCGAAAAGAACCCTCATTTTTTAACAATACAATAGACATAAGACATACCCTATAGGTATTCTGTGGTCACGGAGCATATAAAAAGTGTAGCCGATGCCCGCCTCGTGACCGCGAAGCAAGCATAAGTTGTAGCCGATGCCCACTTCGTGACCGCGAAGCAAGCATAAGTTGTAGCCGATGCCCGCTTCGCGGTCACAGAAAACTATCAAAGCACTAAAAAATAATCATTTTAACACGAAAGGGCATGATATTTAGCAAAAAGCGGGTTTGCTTTCTTTTTGGCGATATTCCCAAGCCTTATTAAAAATACCCTCGGTTAGGTTATATCTGAACTCATCAAGTACACTTTTCTATTCTTCTAAAAATCTATCCCTTCTTTTCGTTTGGAAGCAAAAAAATCTATTTTTAAAGTCAAGCGATTACGAGTACTACACCAAACGAATGAAGAAATTATACCTGATTGTGCTGTTGGCGGGATTTCTGTTTTCCTGCAACAAAACGGAAGATGTGACCATACCGGGCAACACTCCTCCGCCTGACTATACCATTGATTCTTCTACCATTCAGCTATACATCAACAAGGCGTATATCAATATTTTAGGCAGAGAGCCTCTGACGACTGAAAAAACGACTGCGACCGCCCTGCTCAACGCTCATAATTTTTCGGTGACAGACCGCCAACAGTTTATCGCCACCATTACGGCTAAACCCGATTACCCGCGCAACCTCTATAATGTGGCGCGGATAGAATATCTGCAAAATCTCGATTCTTCCGAGATTGAATCGCAGATCTATTTGTTCACCTTTTTGCTTACGCAACCGCAATATGCCCCTCTGTATGATGTGCTGCACAGTGAAATAGATCGGATGAACCTGTTGAAAGGGACGGTCAATGATATGAACAACGGCACACTCGATTACCGAGGGATGCTCAAGCGTTGTGTCAATAATTATTTCTACGATCAGATTAACATGGGAAGCGAAAACTTTGTGGTCTCCACCTTCCAGAACTTTCTGTTTCGCTACCCCACTACCGAACAACTGACCAACGGCAAAACAATGGTAGATGGACTGGATGCTATCTTCTTTCTGCATACCGGCAACTCCAAATCTGACTACATAGACATCTTCTTTAACAGCGATGATTATTATGAAGGGCAAGTGCGCAACCTCTTCAAGAAATATCTCTTTCGCGAACCAAACTCCGCAGAGATTCATTACTACGCGGCCATTTATAAATCTACTAATGAGTACAAGAATTTGCAGCAGGAAGTGTTTGCGACTGATGAATATGCCGGCTTGTAAAATCAGAATGACATGAAAAAAACCGTTATCCCTTTTCTGATGTTCGCCCTTTTTATGCAGACCTCTTGCCATAAAGAGAAGCGCTACATCTACCAAGTACAGCAACAGGAACTTTACGAAAACTCATCGCAAAAGCACACCCTGAAAAGCACCACACAGTTTATCTCCATTGCTTACAGCGATTTGTTTGGCAGCAGCATTACCAACGAAGAGCTGAACAAGTTTGATGTGGCGCTACAGTCTTTTGGCGATAAAGGCATATTGCAAGATATGATTGTAAAGAGCCTTCTCCATCGTTCGGGCATTCAGGCTCCTGATAATACGGCCATGCGGGCTGACCTTCCCGCCTTTGTCGAAAATACCTATCTGCGGTTTCTCAACCGCAAGCCCAATGAATTTGAAGAATGGAAAATGAAGGATATGATTGAAAAGAATGTGGACATCACTCCCACGATGGTGTACTATTCTATAATGACCAGCGAAGAGTATAAATATTATTAGACCCCGAATCACCGTCTTGAATAAGTACCCATGAAACGAAAAGAGTTTATCAAGAAAGCCGCACTCACCACAGCCGGAAGTTTTGTAGTGCCCTATATTTTACCTACCGGAAGGCTATTTGCCGCAACGGGTTCGCGCAAGGCCAACCATGTTGTATTTTGCCTTTTTGCCGGAGGGGTGCGCAACATTGAATCTATGCAGAAAGCCGAAGGCAACCTGATGACCAATACCCTCATCGGCAACGAATCTATTTCACCCGACATTGCTCCGGGTATGACCTCTCTACCCCAGTTGGCCACCACTCGCTTGCAAAGTATGGGCACTCTGTTTAAAGAATTCAGATACTTATCGGGACCTACGGGGCATTACAACGGGCACACCACCGCCATCACCGGAAAATATACCGATGAAGCCATACAACTCAAACAGCCGCCAAAGTACCCCACCATTTTTGAATATTACCGCAAGCATAATTCTCCGAGTCACAGTGCGCTCAACACTTGGTGGGTCAGCGATTCACTGGGGCCTTACCCCTATCTCAACTACAGTGCTTTTGACGGCTATGGCGCAGCCTATGGCGGAAACATGATTCAACCCTCTACCATTTTTAACCCCAATACCAATACGGTTATCAATAACCCCATCCCCATCAGTGCCAATGAAAAAGTGAAGTGTGATTTGATGCGCGACTTTCTGAACGGGCAATTTAAAACTCCCGACCAAGCCATTTCTTCAGGAATCATAAACACTCCGGACGATGCCGTTCGGGTGCAATCCTTTTTAAACACGATGATGAGTAATGTAGCCTCCGGAGTTTACAACAATCCCTGGGGAGTGAATATGAACAACGACATGATCAATATCTTTTTCGGAACAAAAGTGATAGAGGAATTTAAGCCGGAGTTGATGGTGATTAATATGCAGGGAATAGATATTGGGCACTTCAAGTTTACTGACTACGCCAACAATATTCGCATGGCCGACTTTGCCTTGTATAAACTATGGGAGGCTATTCAATCTACCCCCGGAATGGCCAACGATACCGTTTTAATTGTGGCTCCCGAGCACGGTAGAAACCTTCAGCCCAATAGCGTAATTGATATTTATGGAAGATATGCCTTAGACCATACCAACGATGAGATGAGCCGTCATATTTTTTGTTTGGTAGTCGGCCCTCCGGGGGTGGTGAAACAGGGACAAGTGTTCAGCAACCCACAGGGCGAGAGTGTAGATGTGGTTCCTACCATTGCTAATATTCTCGGTTTTGATACCGATATGCCTTTGGGTTTGGTAGATGGAAGAGTATTAAGCGAAGCATTTAACTAAATAGAAGTAATGAATTTCAGAAAGACTTTTCTACCGCTTATTTCATTTGCCACAGCAGGGATGCTCCTGTTGCCTGCTTGTAAAAAGAATGAACCGGTGCCGCATAACCCTTATGAAGATATTGTAAGGGAGGATACTACTGCTACCGAAATCCCGGTGGACTCACTGACCATTACATACGTTCACAAAAAAGTGCTCGCCACCCGCTGCGCTTTGCCCGGTTGCCATGTCGGAAATTTTGAGCCTGACTTTAGAACACCGCAATCCTCCTTTTCTTCTTTGGTATATGCACAAGTGATTAAGAACAATACGCAAAATCAATTCAAATACCGGGTAATTCCTTTTGATACTACCTGGTCGGTGCTGCACGAGCGAATAACAAATTGCTGCTTTGTAAATGCGAATGACCGGATGCCTCAAGATAATATCGGAGTGCCCCTGCCGGATTCGAGCATTCAACTGATTACCCAATGGATATTGCACGGAGCACGCGACATGTTTGGCAATGTAGCGAGGCTTCCCAATAATGAACCGGTGGTTCAGGGCTATGTGGCATTCGATACCATTTCCTTTATGCCCCCTTTTGCCTTGCCTTCCATTTACTATTCAAATAACCGCTTAGACAGTGTGTACTACAATCCCTTTATTGTACCCCTAAGCAAGAGCGTGTTTTACATGGCATTTGCCGTGTCAGATGACAGCACTCCTCTTTCAC
>CAZQYO010000168.1:0-6497 GCA_964597415.1 uncultured Chitinophaga sp. | reverse complement strand
ATGATTTACCGCAGCAAGGGAAGCAAAAAGCCGCAAAATCCTACCTCTGTAGCACTTCTGCAAAACGAGTCTTCCTTCATTTTTCTGATAGGGGTACGGATGAATATAGGAATGAGGAAGTATGAGTTTTAGGGGAACAAGCGATAAGCGCAGTTTTCTTTAAATCGGCTGGGAGGACAAGATGCTCGCTTCCTCCGTTTTCTACTTCAAAGCAAGCTTTGCTCTCTATTCATCTTAATTTCTCCGTCTTTGGAATTAACCTTAACCGGCAGCAGGCATTATATAACAGACTCCAGTTTTTGAGTGAATTAAATCACTTTAGAACCGTATTAAATCACCTCAGAAGTGAATTGAATCACTTTAGAAGTGAATTAAATCACTTCAGAAGTAACTCTAAATGATGTCAGAATAACATCAGAAGCATGTATATCACATCAGAATGACATCAGACTGACATCAGACTGACATCAGAAGCACGCATTTAACAAAAAAGTACCGCCCTTATGAGTGATAATCCTTCATAAACTATTGATTCCTATGGGTTAAGGATTTTAAGCCGGGAGATGGCTCGGCTACTGTGCCCTGACAGGAGGTTCTCCGGCTCTGCGGGAATCATTTAAATGTAGGCACCATAGGTTTCCGAAACGGAGGTGTGGTGGGGATAAAAAAATCCAAATTCGCCACTTTTAAAAGTAAGCTCACAATGCTCACAGAAGTTGAACTCAAAAAATCATCGTAGGTTATGGACTGAAATCTTTGGGCTATTTGTAATCCTTTACTTCTGCCATCACCTGAGCTACAAACTCACTCAATATTTTTGCTCCCTGGTCGCCATGTCCTTGTCTGCGGATGGCAACGGTATTTTCGGCTGCTTCCTTTTCTCCTACTATAAGCATGTAGGGCACTTTGCGCAACTCGGTGTCGCGTATTTTCTTACCTATCTTTTCGGGGCGTTGGTCTAAAGTGGCTTCTAACCCGTTCTGACGCAGTTGGGCTTGCACCTCTTTGGCATAGTCTAAATACTTATCGCTGATAGGTAACACCGCCACCTGCTCAGGTGCTAACCACACAGGAAATTTGCCTGCATAGTGCTCTAACAAAAAACCGATAAAGCGCTCGTGGGTACTCAGCGGAGCACGATGGATAATAAGCGGTCGCTCTTTCTCATTCTTCTCATTGGTAAAAGAGAGATCAAAGCGCTCGGCTTGTGCAAAATCTACCTGATTGGTGGCAATGGTAAATTCGCGGCCAATGGCACTCCATATTTGTATATCAATCTTGGGACCGTAAAAGGCGGCTTCATCTGCCACCTCTACAAACGGCAATCCTGATTTTACCAATACCTTGCGCACCATCTCCTCGGTTTCCTTCCACATTTCAGCATTGTCAATGTATTTCTGACCTAATTTTTCGGGAGCGTGCGTGCTAAAGCGCATTTGGTATTTATCTATCCCGAATATTTTGAAATACTTTACATACAGCTCATTCACCTTCATAAACTCCTCTTCAAATTGTGCCCGGGTGCAGTAGATGTGTGCATCATTCATTTGCAAGCTGCGCACGCGCATCAGTCCGAACAGTTCCCCACTCTGCTCATAGCGGTAGCAAGTGCCGTATTCTGCAAATCGCTGCGGCATGTCGCGGTAACTCTTGGGAGTAGCTCCGAATATTTTGTGGTGATGCGGACAGTTCATCGCTTTCAGGTAATACTTGGTGCCTTCAATCTCCATCGGTGGAAACATGCTCTCGGCATAGTAAGGCAGGTGACCGCTGCGGAGGTATAGTGCCTCTTTAGCAATGTGCGGACTCTTTACGCGCACATAACCCTGCTCGTGCTCATTCGTCTTGGCAAGGGCTTCTAACTTTTCGATAATAGCGGCACCTTTGGGCAGCCACAACGGAAGGCCCGGCCCCACTTCATCGTCAAAGGTGAAAATCTCTAAGTCCTTACCGAGCGTGCGGTGGTCGCGTTTCTTGCGCTCTTCCAACAATGCCAGATATTCTTCCAACATGCTCGCCTTGGGAAAGGTGATGCCGTAAATGCGGGTGAGTTGTTTGTTATTTTCATCACCGCGCCAATACGCTCCGGCAATACTTAATAGCTTAATACTTTTGATGTAAGAGGTAGAAGGAATATGCGGCCCGCGACACAGGTCTGTAAAGTTTCCCTGTTGGTAAAAAGTGATTTCGCCATCCTTCAGATTTTGGAGCAATTCAAGTTTATAAGGATCATCCTTTTCGGTGAAATAGCGGATGGCTTCCTCTTTGCTTACTTCGCTGCGAATGTACTTACTGTCCTTGCCGGCCAGTTCCTTCATCTTGACTTCGAGTTGCTTTAGTTCTTCTTCGGTGAGTTTGCGGCCACCGAGGTCAATATCGTAGTAAAAGCCTTCGTCAATGGGTGGACCGATGCCGAACTTCACATTGGGAAAGGTGGCTTCTAAGGCTTCGGCCATCAGGTGAGCACTCGAATGCCAAAAGGTTTTTTTGCCCCATTCATCTTCCCATTTCAAAAGTTTAATGGTAGAATCTTTGGTAATGAGTCGGGTGAGATCCCATATTTCACCATTCACTTCGGCACTCAATACATTTCTTGCAAGTCCCGGGCTAATGCTCATTGCCACGTCATAGGCACTCAGAGCATTTTCGTATTCGCGGATGCTGCCATCGGGCAAAGTAATCTTTATCATTTCGGATTATAGGGTTTAGATTTCGTACTTAAAATAAATAGGAGTGGCGAATATAGAGAATGTATGGCTTAGGTTTTTACCGGTCAGCGAATTACTGTTTGGCATCGAAACAAGTGAGGATTTGAGTTTTTGTTTTTTGACCATCTCCCACCAAAGAAGCAAGAACTCTATATCTTAAAGTGGCTTGCTGTGCTGAAGTGCCGTGTTTATCACATTGTCATCTACATTTACGATGTAGTAATAGCCTTCTAAACGCCATTTTTGTTTCGCGATAAATGCTTCTAAGTTTAGTTTCAGTTTAGATGCAATTTGAGCATCCCTCACCTTATTTACTTTTAAGCCTGCTTGTGTAGCGTAGTCATAAAATTCTTTCACCAATTCATCAGAGGCGTGAAACTCTTTCTTAAACGCCTCTTTGCTGGAGTATCGGTCTAACAAATCTGAATGAAGGGAGGAATATTTGTAAACAAATTCAGGAACATAGGAGCGAACGGTGTAGAAATATTCATTATCAGCCGAGGTATCCATAGGCACAAAAATATCGGGACGAATGCCTCCGCCACCATACACTCTTCTGCCGTTTGCTGTTTTATATACGGTAGTGTCAGTTGATACGATGCTATCTTCATGCACAAACTCTCCGCGCATATACCGCTCATAGATGTCGTTGTAATACTCCGCTGTGCCATGTTCATAAGAGCGTTGAATGCAGCGACCCGAAGGCGTGTAATACCGGGCAACCGTTAAGCGCAAAGCCGAGCCATCCTTGAGTTCATATTGCTCTTGCACCAAACCTTTGCCAAAGGAAGTGCGACCGATAATGGTGCCGCGATCCCAATCTTGCACAGCTCCCGAAAGAATCTCGCTGGCTGATGCCGAGCCTTGGTCAATCAAAATGCTGAGGTCGCCTTTCTCAAACACTCCATCGCGTCCGGCTAAGTAATCCTGCCGGTCGTATGCTTTTCCTTTGGTGTACACCAATAATTTGTTGCCACTAATCAATTCATCGGCAATGGAAGTAGCCGCTTGCAGATAACCTCCCGGATCTCCGCGCAGGTCAATGACTAATTTTTTCATTCCTTCCGATTCTAATCCGCGCATCTTTTCCAGAAACTCGGCATGAGTAGTAGAACTGAAGTTGCTGATTTTTATGTAGCCGGTTTCGTTGTTCAGCATATAAGCCGCATCAATACTGTAGAGCGGAATTTTATCGCGTTGAATAGTGAAATCTATTAAGCCTTTGCGCCCGCTGCGAAGCACCGATACTTTTACTTTGCTGCCTTTGGGGCCGCGAAGTTTATGCTTCACATCAGTGTCTTTTATCTTTACTCCCGCAGATAAACTGTCGTTTATTTTAATAATACGGTCTCCTGCTTTCAGTCCCACGAGTTCAGAAGGGCCACCGGCAATAGCGCTCACTACGGTAATGGTATCCTGAACGATAAAAAACTCAATACCTATACCTTCAAAATTTCCCTCTAAAGATTCGTTCACTTCACTTAGTTCAGTGGCGGGGATATATACAGAGTGGGGGTCCAGATTGCCGAGCATTTCATCAATCGTCTTATTTACTAATTGTGTTCGGTTCACGGTGTCCACATACTTTAGATTGATGTAGTTCATAATGTCGTCAATCTTGCTGTAATGCTGATTCAGAAAACTCTGTTTGCCTACGGTAATGGTGTTTACGGCAAAGCCAAGCACCACACCAAAAGCAAGCACTAATGAGTATATAAAGGGGCTGTAGGGATTTCCTGAATTTGTTTTGCGGGGCGAAGTGTTTGAATTGGTTCCTTCGTTACTATCCATTTACGTGTAAATTGAGCGGCAAAAATAAAATTAAGTTTGAGGGGCTGCTGATAAAAAACGTAAAGTATCGCTGCCGAGGGGCGATTGTGAAACAGTTTGCCTTAACTATAAACGGCTGTGTTTTTTTATTCAATTTTACCCGATGGAAATTACAGAATCACCCTCTCCTTATCGGCATTTGGAGAAAATGAGTACTCGTGAACTGCTCACCAATATTAACCTTGAGGATAAAAAAGTTCCCGATGCGATACAAGCCGTTATTCCGCAGATTGAAAAATTGGTGGATGTGATTTATGATAAGATGATGAGTGGCGGAAGGCTATTTTATATTGGAGCGGGCACCAGTGGTCGCTTGGGTATAGTAGATGCCAGTGAATGTCCGCCTACATTTGGAGTGCCGCATGGTTTAGTGATAGGATTGATAGCCGGAGGAGATAGTGCGGTGCGCAAAGCCGTAGAGTTTGCAGAAGACGATGTTGAACAAGGATGGAAGGATTTGCAAAGCCACGAGGTCAATTTTAAAGATGTGGTAGTGGGTATTGCCGCCTCCGGCAGAACTCCTTATGTGGTAGGTGCGCTGAAACAATGCAGAGCCAACCATATCATTACCGGATGTATTACCTGCAATCCCGATACTGCAGTGGCAAGGCAAGCAGATTTCCCCATTGAAGTAATAGCCGGCCCTGAATTTGTAACGGGTAGTACGCGCATGAAATCAGGCACCGCTCAAAAGTTAGTGCTGAACATGATTAGCACTTGTGCGATGATAAGAATAGGTCGGGTAGAGGATAACCGGATGGTGCACATGCAGTTGACCAACGAAAAGCTGATAGAGCGCGGCACCCGAATGGTGATGGAAGCATCGGGATTAGATAAAGAGCAAAGTTATCGGCTATTATTAAAACATGGCAGCGTAAAGGAAGCCATCGCTTCCTTACATAGTTAGCGGCAAGAAATTTTATATTCACGCACCATACTTTAAAAAACAAAACTCTCATGATGAAAAAATCTTTACCGCTTTGGGCAGCATTCGTGTTGATGAGTGCTTCTTCACTAACAGCTCAAGTATTTTATTCAGATGATTTTTCAAACTCTTCTCTTCCCGGCTGGACGATTGTAAACAATAATCCAAACAGTGCCGTGGTATGGCACTGGAGCAACAGCCCTTCCTCTTCGGGCAGTGCAGCCGGTACGTTCCAATATGCCGGAGCAGGCAATGGATATATTATTGCCGACAGCGATGCCGGTGGCGATCAAAACGGAGTGATTACTGAAAATACTACCATCACCTCCCGGGCGATTGACTGTTCCGGCAAGTCAACGATCATTCTGACTTTTTACGAGTTGTTTGCCAAATTTCAGAGCGATACTCCGGAGGTACTTATCAGCACCGACTCGACCAACTGGACGGTCGTTCATAATTCAGCCATTGGACTCCCTACGAATACCACTACTCCCAATCCCAATTATGTAGTAACGGATATTTCATCTATTGCCGGCAATCAGCCTACCGTTTATATCCGCTTTAGTTGGAAAGGCACTTTTGACTATTGGTGGTTTGTAGATGAGGTGACTTTGTTTGTACCCGATTCGCACAATGCGGCATCGGTTTCGGTAATCAATAGAATGAGCAACGGTTGCAGCCTCACTAATGCAGAGCCAATCGGAATAAAATTTCAGAACAAAGGGTTGCAGCCCATCAGTACGCTCACCGCCAATTATTCTGTGAATGGCGGAGCAGTGGTTTCTGAAACGGTCAATTTGGGAACTCCCTTAAACTACGACTCTACATATAGTTACCATTTCACTCAAACGGCAGACTTTTCTGCTCCAAACTCCTATTTGATACGCGCTTGGGTGGATTTGGCTAACGATACCGTGCCGGTAAATGATAGCACTACGGGCTTTGCTATTTCTGTTGCTCCGGCTAATCTGAGTACTCCTTATACGATGGGATTTGAAGTTCCCAACTTTGGGACAGAGGTAAATGCCTTTGCA
>CAZQYO010000167.1:4613-6505 GCA_964597415.1 uncultured Chitinophaga sp. | reverse complement strand
AGGAGCCAGTCATTCGGTCAAAGGTATTTACTGAAAAGCCAAGGGAAGAGGCATTGAGTTTTAGAAGATGCTCTTTGGGTTGGTATATCCCCTCGTGTTCATATAGCTTTACCCGATAGTTTTTGCTTTTCCCCTTCAAACTATCCAGTGCATAAAATTCGAGAGAGGAAACCTCGGGCTTCACTTCATCTTTAATCGGAATGCCGAATAGCTGCGGGTTAAATACATGGTCGTAAATATCTCTGATTTCGAAATGGAGATGAGGGCCACCGCTACTTCCGGTGTTGCCGCTGTAGGCTATCACTTCCCCTTTCTTAACGGGAATTTCTGAAGCCGGTAAACTGAAATCTACTGAAAAGGATTGTTTGGCATATTGCTCTTTGCGCAAGCGTTCCATAATCTGCGGAGCAAATTCCTTTAAGTGGCCATATACCGTTACCCAACCGTTGGGATGGCGTACATACAAGGCATTGCCATATCCCGAAGGGGAAACGTTGATGCGGGTAATGTATCCATCTGCCGCAGCATATACCCTTAGCCCTTCTTCACTATTGGTTTTAAAATCAAGCCCGGTATGAAAATGGGTGCCGCGTGGTTCTCCAAAATTTCCCGACAGGGTAAGCGGAATAGCTAAGGGAGCGCGAAAGTAGTCTTGAGGATATACGATAGAATCGCTACCGAAAACAGCAAAGGAATGAAGCATGGCAAAAACCTGTAGCACTAAGAAATTCATTTGCTCTTACTTCGGTGGCTTACATTCTGAGATTAGGTTTCAAACTCTTCTTCTCGTAAAATTGATTAATAATCTGAACCACTTTGTCGGGACTGTCTGTCAGTTGAAACAATTCCAAATCCTCCGGATTAATGTTGTGTTCTGTTTCGAGCATGGTGGTTTTTATCCAATCGAGCAAACCGCGCCAATAACTCTCGCCTACAAAAACGATTGGCACTTGGTCTGATTTTTTAGTTTGCACTAAGGTGATGGTTTCAAACATTTCATCCATTGTTCCAAATCCCCCCGGCATGAAAACAAATGCTTGTGCATAGCGGATAAACATCACCTTTCGGGCAAAGAAATATTTAAAGATGAGCAGCTTGTCGGGGTCTATGTAATTGTTCCATTTTTGCTCGTGTTCGAGTTCAATGTGCAAGCCTACTGATTTTCCATTCGCATTTCTTGCGCCCATGTTTCCGGCTTCCATAATGCCGGGCCCGCCACCTGTTATAATGCCATATCCTTCTATCGCCAGCTTTTCGCTTATCTCAACCGCCAATTTGTAATAGGGATGGTCCGGCTTGGTTCGAGCAGAACCAAAAATAGAAATGCAGGGGCCGAACTCTCCCATCTTTTCAAATCCATCT
Source organism: uncultured Chitinophaga sp. (assembly GCA_964597415.1). Lineage (GTDB taxonomy): Bacteria > Bacteroidota > Bacteroidia > Chitinophagales > LD1 > Bog-950. The sequence goes on along the minus strand of CAZQYO010000167.1, from coordinate 5,143 downwards.
ACAAACTCGCTGATGATTTTGAACATGCGCCAACTCGACTCTGCTTTTAATTCTGTCCAATCTTTATTCTTCATGTATAGTTTTTTTAAACTTTTTCAATAGCTCTCTTTGAAAACATAAATAAGCCCATAAAAGTTATGAATCCATTTACCGCCAGCAATTCAAAACCAAATTGATAGCCGTTCAACCACTGTGCCGAATAATCGCTCAACACCCAACACAGCACAGGCGAGATTAAACATATTATTGGCACAAAACGCTCTTTCGTTTTTCGTTTAGTAAATATTCCGAAAGTGAACAGCCCCAACAGCGGCCCGTAAGTGTATGCCGCTACTTTCAGAATAGTCGAAATCACCGATGCTTCAATTAATTGTTGATAGAGCAGTATCAGGATGATAAATAAAACAGTGATAGTCACGTGCACTGTTCTTCGGATAGCAGTTCTCTTCTTCTCATCCCAGTCATTTCTTTCTTTCATGTTCAATAGGTCAATACAGAAAGAAGAGGTAAGCGCAGTGAGTGCCCCATCT
>CAZQYO010000167.1:983-4603 GCA_964597415.1 uncultured Chitinophaga sp. | reverse complement strand
GAGGAAGATGTTGAAGTGCTACGGTGGAAAAGGTTTCATCACCTCGCAGCGGATAAGAAATTCCTTTCATCTCCATAAACACATACAAGGCTCCTCCTAAAATGAGAAACAGCAGATTCACCATCACCAGAATAACGCTGAACAGTATCATGTTTTTCTGCGACTTTCCCAACGTGCTTACGGAGATGTTTTTTTGCATCATTTCCTGATCAAGGCCGGTCATGGTGATCGTGATAAATGCGCCCCCGATGATCTGCTTAATAAAGAAAGTGCCACTGCGCCAGTCAGTGGTTTGAAAAGTGTCCGTATAACCTTTTGCACCAATAGCACTGAGTAATTGAGAAAAGGAAAAGCCGAGTTCGCGGTTAATCAACACTATAGTAATGATAAGCGCCAGAATCATTCCGGTAGTTTGAAGCATGTCTGTCCAAACAATAGTTTTTACTCCTCCCTGAAAAGTGTAAAGTAATATCATGAAGAGGATGACAGCCACTGATACAGAGAACGGAATACCAACTGCCCCAAAGAGGAAGTGCTGTAATACAATCAACACCAGATAGATTCGAATGGAAGCTCCGAGTGTGCGGGAAAGAAGAAAGAAAGAAGCTCCGGTTTTGTAGCTCGTATTTCCTAAACGGGTTTTTAAATACGAGTAAATAGACGTAAGGTGAAGCCGGTAATAAAGAGGCAACAACACAAACGCAACAATCAAGTATCCTATAAAATACCCGATGACTACCTGCATGTAAGCAAAGTGCTTATCGTGCACTTCGCCAGGCACGCTCATAAAGGTAACTCCGCTCAGTGAAGTGCCTATCATTCCGTAGGCTACTAACAACCAGTTACTCTTTCGCTGCCCTATAAAAAATGATTCGTTATCGGCTCCGCGCGAGGTATAGAAAGCTATAGCCAACAGCAGGAAGAAATAGCCAATAACAAAGGAGAGAATTAGAACTGAAGACAACTATTTTGTTTTGAACAAAGTAAAAACCTCACAGCCGAAATAAACACGCTGTTATAAATAATTTTTTGTGGAGTGAAGGGGTTTAAGGACAGGTTACTGTTTGGCCAAAAACTGTTCCCATCTCCAGGCAGTCGCCATCATGGAGTCGAGATCGCGTTTAATTTCCCATCCGAGTTCCCTCATTGCTTTGTTGTTATTGGCATAAATGGCCACCACATCTCCCGGTCTGCGCTTGCCCAATTTATAATGAAGTTTTTCTCCGCTTATTTTTTCAAATGATTGGATGGCTTCTAAAACGGTAACTCCGTTTCCGGTTCCCAGGTTAAATACCTCTACATGATTATCCGCCAACTTTCCGACATTCAGATATTGAATGGCTTTTGTATGCGCATGGGCAATGTCCATTACGTGAACATAGTCGCGAACGCAGGTGCCGTCACGGGTATCGTAATCGGTTCCAAATACGGTAAACTCTTTAAACTTACCGATAGCCGTGCCGGTAATTCGGGGGACGACTGCTGTAACTACTTCCGAGGTATCTTCTCCTAATTTTCCGCTTTCGTGTGCCCCCACCGGATTGAAATAGCGCAGCAGCACAAAGCGGTTCTGCGATTTTTTTGCATGTGCTCTTATTATCTCTTCCCCTATTTGTTTGGTATGTGCGTACGGAGATTCTGCAACAGCAAAGGGGGTTTCTTCCGTTACCGGCAAATCTGTGGTGTTACCATAAACAGAACAAGACGATGAAAACACAAAATTCTTCACGCCAAATTCCTCGGCTAATTCTAAAAGGTTGATGAGCGAATCCAAATTATTGCGATAATACAGAAGAGGTTTCTCTACAGACTCGGGTACCGACTTAAGTGCGGCAAAGTGGATGATGCCGGCAAATTCATTTTCTTGAAACAGCTTTCTAACTGCCTCCTTATTGCACAAATCTGTTTGGTAATTAGTGAAAGGCTTTCCGGTAATGCTCTCAATGCGTTCAATCGTTATTTCCTTAGATCGAACATGGTTGTCAATGCTTACTACCTGCCATCCATTATCTATCAGATCTACTGCGGTATGCGAGCCTATGTAACCGGCTCCTCCGGTAACGAGAATTTTAGAAGCCTTTGCCATAAATGATCAGTAATTGTATTGACCGCTTTCAATGGTCTTGCGAATTCCCTCTTCAATAGTTACCATAGGTCTTCCCAACAATTCCTTCATTTTAGATATATCCGGTTTTCTGCGGGTCATATCGCCTTCTGCTAAAGGGGCGGCATGTACTATTTCAGAATTGGAGTTAGTAAGGCGGATAATGAGTTTAGCCAGGTCGAGAATGGTCACTTCAAAATCGCTGCCTATGTTTACCGTATCGTTGACATGTAACTTGCTATTTAGTGTTTTGAGGCAGGCCTCCACATTGTCATCCCGGTAACAGAAAGTCCGCGTTTGTGTGCCATCACCATAGATGGTGATTTTTGAATGGTTGAGTGCTGACTTGATAAAGCGGGTCATCACAAAATCACTGCTTTGTTTCGGCCCATAGGTGTTGAAGAATCTAAATATGGTATAGTTCAAATCGAATTCCTGCTTATAGGAACGCAAGAAAGCTTCTCCTACATTTTTTACCACGGCATAGGGTAAGCGCGAATTGAGCGGAGTGGTCATTTCATTTTGTGGATGCTCAAAAGGCTCGCCATATACTTCTGAAGAAGAAGAAAAGAAAACTCTTTTTACTCCGGTATTTTTGCTGAGATCCAGAACGTACTTGATGCCTTGAATATCGTTCAGCACCCAAGCCGGATGATCTAAAGTCCTTTTAACGCCTACCACCGCAGCGTAATGAAAAACATAATCAAACTTGTAGGATGTCACTACCGCAGAGATGTCGCGGTACTCATTGCAGTTACATTTAATGAACTTCCAGTTCTCCTTTTTTTTGCTGGGCAATCGCTTTATGTTGCCGGTAGTCAGATTATCTACCACCACTACAAAATTATTGTCATCCTCAATGAGTTTATCTACCAGACAACTGCCGATAAACCCTGCTCCACCTGTTACGAGTATCATTCTCTTCATAGCCACTAAATAAGTTCCATCAAATATTTTCCGTAGCCGCTTTTCATTAAAGGCTCGGCCAATTTACGCAATTGTGCGGTGGTGATAAATCCCTGCCGCCAGGCTTCCTCTTCTATGCAGCCTACTTTTAGCCCTTGCCGTTGTTCAATCACCTGCACAAACTGCGAGGCCTGCATCAGCGAATCAAAAGTTCCAGTATCTAACCAGGCAGTACCTCGATCTAAAATCCCCACCTGTAGTTTCCCTTGCTTTAAATATTCCCTGTTCACATCTGTGATTTCATATTCTCCACGAGGGCTGGGCTTTAGACTTTTAGCAATTTGCACTACCTCATTATCGTAAAAATATAAACCCGGGACTGCGTAATTTGATTTGGGACTTAGCGGTTTTTCCTCAATAGAGATAGCCATTCCATTTTTATCAAATTCCACTACGCCATAGCGCTCAGGATCCGACACGTGGTAAGCAAAAACCACTCCGCCATCAGGGTCGGCATTTGACTTTAATAGTTGATCAAGTCCGGTGCCGTAAAAAATATTGTCCCCGAGAATCAAGGCCGCCTTTTCATTCCCAATAAATTTTTCACCTA
>CAZQYO010000167.1:0-973 GCA_964597415.1 uncultured Chitinophaga sp. | reverse complement strand
AACGTTCAAAATTAGGAAGATCGGTAGGGGTAGAAATAATCAGAATTTCATGGATGCCCGCTTTCAACAGAACCGACAGCGGATAATAAATCATCGGCTTGTCGTAAATAGGCATTATTTGTTTGCTGATGGCATAGGTGATCGGATAAAGCCTTGTGCCACTCCCGCCTGCCAATATTATTCCTTTCATAATTAATGCTTACCGCCAACAAAGAAAATAATTTAGTCCGCAATAAAAACAATACACGGCTTGCTTACCTCCCCTTCATTTCAGAAGAGAGTGATGAAAGAGTGGTATGATTTCAACTCCATTTTGCCGGGGTCTGAGAGTCTTTTTATTCGGCTTATTCCCCACTTTGACCTTGCTCCGCCACATTCTTTGAATTTATTTTCAGAAAAGTGAAACTCTTTTTGTGCGCGGGAGTATAAGTCTAAAGGTTGTATTGTATCCATTCTGGATTATTCAGCCCGACACACTATTTTAAAACAAAACTGAAAAGTATGAGAAAGCTCTTTACACTCGTTATTACTGCCGTTCTGTTGTCTGCCATTGTCAGTTCGTGCACAAAAGAAAAAGAGGTCGTGCCCTCCTCTACCATTGATAATCGCTCGCTTAACGGCCCGGCTATTGATGTGGTAGTAAACCAAATTCCCGTGGCTCCATTTACCGATGTAGAGAGCGATGTGGACTATGAGGTAATAGTTGTTCCCGATACTAAGTATAATGTAGTAGTACAGTCAGATAATTACGCTACCGTTGCCGGAGTTTCCGCAACTGTAACTGGCGGCTCTTTAAAAATCTCAGGACCTGCTACTCGCAGTACCCAGAGCGACACCAAGACCCAAGTATTCGTGCACACTCCTGTGGTAGAAAGAGTAGTAGTGGGCAGAAAAGGCTCTATCAATACTCAAGGAAATTATACCAAATTGGATGTCGTAAAGATTGGTTCGGGTAATGTGACCTTGAGCGGAA
>CAZQYO010000166.1:0-6546 GCA_964597415.1 uncultured Chitinophaga sp. | reverse complement strand
TCTCCACAGTCCGGTCTTTAAATTTGTTTGTGGCTATTAGCGTATTGCCAGAAACTCAAAAAGCATAGCCTCCAATATCTTATCTATCTGTATTTCGATCACTAAATACACCATCCTATTTAGTACTGGCTAAGGCCGTTTTAAACTCAACTTATTAAAAAAGTAGCTTTTTGCGGTATAGATTTACTTATCTTACTCCTATAATAATAGCCGGTGAAAAAGATATTTGTAGCATTCGCAGTGCTACTTATCATTAATTCTTCTTTTGCACAAAAGGAATATTATAAATGGTATTTCGGGAATCAAGCGGCTATGGATTTTGTTTCGGGTGCGCCAGTTAACATTACTGGCAGCAATATGGTAGCTACTGATAATCCGGCAACCGTATCAGATGCAACCGGCAATTTGCTATTTTATTCAAATGGCTTAAAGGTTTGGAACAAAAACAACATGGTTATGCCTAACGGCAATGGCTTGTTAGGAAATCTTTCTGGTGGTTATTCAGCTACTGTAGTTCGTCAGCCGGGAAGTTCAAATCTATAGAACTTGTTTACGATGGATGCTTTTGCCGGTGGTAACGGATTGAGATATGATTTAATTGACATGAATCTAAATGGAGGACTTGGTGATATTGTCAGCGGTCAGAAGAATGTGGTATTGCTCAATCCTGCCTCTGAACAAATTGTTCCGGTGGTAGCAGCCAATGGAAATGATATATGGATAGTAACTCACCCTTGGAACTCTTCTTCTTTCAATGTTTATCCCATTACCTGTAGCGGACTTAGCAATATCCCTTTGGTTTCTACCATCGGTTCTTATCGAGGTGGGAGCAATACCGATGCCGCCACCGGTAGCATAACCATCTTGTGTTTGAAACCACCGATACCGAAGAAGGCTGGGACGGATTTTTTCGCAACTCTGCCCAACCGCTGGGAGTATATGTTTACTATGCGGATTACTTCAACTACTGCGAACAAAAAATGAAGAAGTTAACGGGGAACGTTACCCTGATGCGGTAAATGCTGTTTTCGAGATAGTGGGTTCTGCCGTTAATCGCAAAAGAAAGATACGCGGAAAATGCTTTTTAAACCTTAGTAGAAATAAACCACCCAGCTAATTAACCTTATTGCAAAATCAATCCAATGATTTTTGATAGATTTTCATGAACTGCCGATATTCTTCGTCAAAAGTCGCTTTCTTATGATGCTCTAATTTATTCTACTAGGCTATAATAGCAAGAATGAAGGAAGCAAAACAGTACTGCAAAATTCAGATTGCCGTTCTCACACGATTAACGACAGAATATTATTTCTTGGTGGCGAAATCCTCATTTTTGCCCACTCTGTTTTTAGCATTTAGCAGATTAGTCTTAATATTATTCCACATGAAAATTACCATTGTATCCGGCAGTCCGCGACAGGCGAGTGTGACTATTCGCATCGCTCGGTTTTTTGAAAATTACTTGCGCGAAAAATACCCGGAGCACATTTATTCTTTGCTCAGTTTGAATCATCACCCGCTTGCATTTGTAGAAAGTGTATGGTCCACAGCCAAAGATTTGCCGGAAAACCGGCAGGAGTTAGGAGAGTTGATTTTCGGGGCAGATGCTTTTATATTAGTATCGCCCGAATACAACGGCAGCTATTCGGTAGCCATGAAAAACCTGTTTGATCACTTTCCCAAACAAGCGAAGAAAGTGTTCGGCATAGTGACGGCTTCTGATGGGGCATTGGGCGGTATGCGCGCGGCCCAACAAATGCAAAACATGATTTGCGGTTTATTCGGAATACCCTGTCCCAATATGTTGATAGTGCCGCAAGTGACTAAGAAATTCGATGCCGGCAGTCAGCTTCTGGAGCAGAGCTTTTATCACCAGATTCACACCTTTGCCAATGAGTTCATTTGGTTGGCCGAAGCTGTGCATGCTCGTAAGTCGCCCAGTTGAGTTTGAGCCTTATAAAAAGGGGTGATACGGCTCAGTTTGGTTATTCTTACTACCTTTGGGGAAACTCCTACCGATGAAAAAGTTTCTGAAATTACTCTGGATTATACCGATTGCTTTTATAATCATCCAATTTATACACCCCCAAAAAAATAATAGCACTGCGCCTTCCGAAAATGGAATAGATAAGATTAGACCGGTGCCAAAAGAGGTGCAAACGATGCTTGCTACAAGCTGCTACGATTGCCACAGTAACCACACGGTTTATCCTTGGTACTACAATATTCAGCCCGTTGCCTGGTGGTTGAACAGCCACATCAATGAGGGGAAAGAGCATTTAAACTTTGATGAGTTTGCGACCTATTCTCCCAGAAGGCAGTATAGCAAGCTAAAAGAAACGGAGAAGATGGTCAATGACGGAGAGATGCCTTCTCCCTCCTATACTTTGCTTCATCGCGATGCTGTTTTAGATGCGCATCAAAGAGAAGTAATAGCTCTTTGGTGTCAGGATTTCAGGAAATCATTAGAAGCACAGTATCCGATGGATAGTTTGAAGAAACAGAAAAAGTAGGTAGCGAAGGCTCGCCAAAATTAGGAATAAGCAGCCTTTCATTTCTTGGTGGGCAGGCTTTCGTTCTTGAGCAAGCTTTTCAAAGCATCGGAAATAAAATCTCTTCTTCTCGAAATGATTTATTTTGCTCTATCAATTTCACTGCTTTATGAGAATATACACTTTTACTTTTCTGCTGGTTTTACTTAGTCTTTCTTCCACGGCTTCGCAAAACCGTAAGGTGCTTATCATTGGGATAGACGGCACCCGAAGCGATGCTTTTCAACAAGCAAACACCCCGCATATAGACGGATTGCTCAGTACCTCTACCTACAGCGTGGACTCCTGGCACACCGGCATTACGTGGAGCGGCCCTTCGTGGAGTACCATTCTCACGGGGGTAAACTGGAACAAGCACGGGGTGACCGATAATAATTTTACGGGGAGTCATTTTGCGCAATATCCTCCGCTGCCTACTTTGGCCAAGCAAATAATGCCCAACTTGAACTGCTCTATTGTGGCAGAGTGGGATCCACTGATTGATGACATTACCAATGCAGACTGGGATCGCACCGTTAAAACCACAGATGGCAGCACTTTCCCCACGGCAGACTCAGCAGTGGTGGAACTGCAAAATCCCGATATTGATCTCTTGTTTGCCTATTTCGACCAAGTGGATTTGACCGGCCACACTTCTACTTTCTCGCCTTCTAACCCCCTTTATATTTCAGCGATTGAAAATGTAGATAGTGCCGTAGGCCGGGTGCTCAATGCCTTGTATGCCCGCCCCACTTATGCTACCGAAGACTGGCTCATTATGGTGGTCACCGATCATGGCGGACAAAGTTTTTTTCACGGAGGAAACTCCTTTGCCGAGCGTCATATTTGGTGGATTGCATCGGGCGATATGGTCGCTCACGAGCAAATCAACCAAGCAGACCCCGGCACTTACAATTGCCATCAGAACAATGTGTTTGATAGCACCTGCGTAAACGACAGCCTGATGCGCCTATCTCCGGTGCAGGCAGATGTGACGGTTACTGCGCTGCACTACCTCATTTATGACTCGGGCATAAACCCTGAAACCAAACCGGAATGGAATTTAGACGGCAAATCGTGGCTGTTAATGCCTAACGGAATAGCAGAGCAAAGTTTTGAAAAATCAGTATCGGTGTATCCCAATCCGGTAAGTGGACAGGTGACCATCCGCTGCAATAACAATGAATTAAAAGTGAAAGCAGAAGTGTATAACCTGATGGGGCAAAGAGAATCGCTACTGGTGCCACAATCTTATGCGGATAGAATGACGATAGATCTTTCCCCCCTGCCATCGGGGCAATATTTTGTAAAGCTGAAAAATGGCAATACCCAAATAGTGAAGAAGATTATTGTGATGAAGTAAGTCGCAACACCATGGTTTCGTGGGGCTTCAACGTTAACTTCAGAGTATTTTTCAGCGGCTCGCTTTCGGTGTGCTGCCACACATCGCGGGCAGTGTAGGTTCCCTTCAAGTAAGGCTGCGTTGTTTTCCAGTCAAACTTTCTTTCCTTTTTGCTTTTGTTGAAAAGGGCAATAGCCACTGACCCATCCTTCAAGTTTTTTCGATACACCCAAATACTGCCACTCTTGGCTACCCGCCTGGCCTGCTCGCCTAACTCATCCTGACTAATCGCAATTATTTCGGGGTTCAGTAAAATATTCTTGGTCGCCTCATTCATGCTTCGCAAATCATTACTCGAAAGCAAAGGAGCAGTGAGCATACACCACAAGCTCATGTGTGTTTGATATTCCGTATCCGTAAGCCCGGTGGAGTGCCCTCCGTTTCCGGTCGCTTTTCCCTTTCCGTAATTCCCTACAATCATCATATCGGGATCGTTCCAGTGCCCCGGACCGGCATATTTGTAAAGCTTTGTTTGCTTTTTCAGAATACTCATAAAACTGCCGTACCAGATGGGGGTCGCTTTCCAGGTGTCGCGTATGTCGGGAGTGGTGCGCCAATAATTCCCTCCTACACTTTCGCCCCATTTCCAGGGTTTAAAAAAACCCCAGTTGCAAATGCTATACACGATGCTTCTGCCCGACCCTTTCAAGGCATCGCCCATTTTTTGATACCGGCTCAAGGCTTCTTTCTTTTTCAAAGGCACAAAGCAGAAATCGTATTTCAGCAAATCAATTCCCCACTCCGCATAAGTTTTAGCGTCTATCTCCTCATGCTGAAAGCCGCCAAAACATTTGCCGCAAGTTTTAGTTCCTGCATCGGAATAGATGCCGAGCTTTAATCCTCGTGAATGAACGTAGTCGGCCAGCCAGCGAATACCATGAGGAAATTTTTGTGGATCGGGCAGAGGTCTCCCATCGGCATCTCGGCTGGGGGCATGCCAGTAGTCGTCCATGTTTATGTATTGATAGCCCAAGTCGCGCATCCCGTTGCTTACCATGGCATCGGCCATTTCCATCACTAATTTTTCATCTAAGGTATTGGTGAAAACATTCCAACTGTTCCAGCCCATTGGGGGAGTCAGACATAACTTATCGCCAATCATAATTTTCAGTTCTTCTTCTGCCCGCCCCTTTGCATTGGCGGCTATTATCTTTACGCGATATTCTCCCGGCTCTGTCACCTTTCCTTTAATAATTCCCGTGGTAGCTTCGAGATTAAGCCCTTTCGGTAAATCCTTAGAGAAGAAAGTGATGGGACGCTCGCCTGTAGCGGGAACGGTGAACAGGAAATCAGTGCCCGGGTAGTTGCCGGTAATAGTGGCACCATGAAACACCGGTGCCCCTTCGTACAACAGTGTATTGCTTTGGGCGGTCGAAAAGAGAATTGCCGGCAACAGCAGGTGGAGGAAAAATATTCTTCTACTCATCTTAAAAAATTATGCGCACAAAATAATCAGAACCTATGGGATGAATATCGCTTTTTGATTTATCGCAAAAGCATTTTACCCGATAAAAACTTTACGAGAAAATATTACGCCTTTCAGTTCGTTTAGTCTTGTTTTGAATACGCCCAAATAGTGAAAAAAATACTGCCCGCTTATTTAATATCCCGTTCAACTTTGTTTCTTCGCCAACCTTTTTAAGAAAATCAGTTATTTGATCCATGAGATTCATCCCGCACTTTGTCCTCTTTGTATTACTAACAGTGTTTAGCAGTAGCTTGACTGCGCAGAAAAATTTCACGGTAAGCGGTACTATCCGCGATGGAAAAACCGGAGAGGAATTGATTGGCGCAACTATTTTGATGAAAGATACCTTCGGCATTGGAACGGTGACGAATGCCTACGGATTTTATTCCCTCACCGTGCCCATTGAGAAAAAAGAACTGATGATCCGCTATGTGGGATACGATGAACAATTACTCATCTTAGATTCTGCTAAAAGGCAAACCATCAATTTTTCATTGATGCCCAGTTCCACCAGCCTTAAAGAAGTAGAAATAACCGCTCAAAAGCAGGACGAAAATATTAAGTCGGCTGAAGTGAGTGCCATAAAATTAGACATCAAACAATTAGAGAAAATCCCCGTGTTGTTTGGCGAAAAGGATATTCTGAAAACCATTCAGCTATTGCCGGGAGTGCAGCCGGCTTCGGAAGGCAGCAGTGGGTTTTATGTGCGCGGCAGCAGCAACGATCAGAACTTAGTGTTGTTGGATGAAGCTCCGGTGTACAATGCTTCGCATCTGCTCGGATTCTTCAGCACGTTTAATAATGATGCCATCAAAGATGCCACGCTTTACAAAGGAAACATGCCTGCTGAATATGGAGGTCGCTTGGCCAGTGTGCTCGATGTAAAGATGAAGGAAGGAAACAACAAAGATTATGTGATTAGCGGGGGAATTGGCTTAATTGCTTCTCGCTTGAATATAGAAGGCCCGATTGTGCGCGACAAAGGTTCCTTTATAGTAACCGGTCGCAGAACTTATGCCGATTTGTTTCTGAAACTTTCAAAGAAACCGGAGCTGAAAAAGAGCCAACTCTATTTTTATGACCTCAACGCTAAAGCCAATTATCAGATAGGGAAAAAAGATCGCTTGTTTGTGTCGGGGTATTTT
>CAZQYO010000165.1:0-6568 GCA_964597415.1 uncultured Chitinophaga sp. | reverse complement strand
CCGGTTTCCCAGTATTTTCCGTGCATTTTTCATTTTCAGTTTTTTAATTGTTGCGGCAATTACTTTTCTCATTTTTGTTCTTGCTTGTCAAGTGGTTTCTAAAATATCTGTGGCAGTTTTGTCTCCAAGTTGTTCTGCTAAACCGATGAGTATTCCCTCAATCCCACGAATGTAACATAGTTTATAAATATTCTCATAATTCACTACTTCTCCGACTAACTCAGCACCATGATTTGCAAGTCGGGTTAGTAATTCGTCAAGATTGTCAACCCTAAACATAACACGGAGATAACCAAGAGAATTTACTGGGACTGTCCTGTGGTCTGCAATAGTTTGAGGAAAGAGAAATTGTGAAAGTTCAAGTCTGCTGTGTCCATCTGGCGTAATCATCATGGCAACTTCTACCGACTGAATACCAAGTCCTGTTACTCGTCCTGCCCATTCGCCTTCTATCATTGCTCGCCCTTCAAGTGTCAGTCCAAGTTCGGTGAAAAATGAAACTGCATCGTCAAGAGATTTTACAACAATGCCGACATTGTTCATTTCCATTATCTTACTTTTTGTCATAGCTTATGAATTTTCTACTGTTTTAATCTGACAGTTCTATGCAGTCAGTTTATGGTTTGCACTGTCGCCATAGCATGACCGCTAACTTATAAATATCCGAAAGTTTCTTGTCACTTATCCTCCAAAACTTTCCCTTTCTCTCCTACTGCCGGGCAATATGCGAAAGTTTAAAGTTTCGCTTTTTACTCCACAAATTCCTCACTGGCGCAGGCATTTGCTCGTGCCTAATTGGGAGAATTGGTCTTGTCCTCAAAAAGCGCTAAAGCAAGAACGCCCGTGGGAGAGTGACATGCCAAAGATGGGCGCAGTAAGGCGCCAAATATTTTAAATCTTCGTTTTGGGTTTTACGCTATCAATACCCGCATAAGGTGGCGTGAAGGGGATTAAATCTATTCTGCTAAGATTTAGGAAAAATGGGAAAGCTCTTTCTCAACGATTTAGGATAGAACCCTTAGACATGAAAAATATTCAACATCATTTTCCGCAAAGCAAAAAAGGGGTTAGACCGAGGATCTTTAAGTTCCCCTGAAAATGGTTCACCGCGATGAGTATAATACTTGTGAAACATAGATTGCTTGATTCCCCATTTAGTGAGGAACTGCTGGCGGCCATCATTTTTAATCACTCTACCGGTGGACTTTGAAATGAAGTGATACACCATACTTGTCCCCACTCCCTTAAACATGCGGCAACCCGCTTCCCACATTTTTCTGGCGAAATCATCATCGCTGCTCATGCCGGGCGAAAACTCTTCGCTATAGCCTTTTACTTGCTCCCACCACTTTCGGTGTACTACCGAAGGCGGCCAGGTAGAGCCGGCCCAATCTGCCCTTTGAAGTGAGGGATATTCTTCAAGTAATTTTTGCTCCTGAAAGTCAGCTTCATTTCTTCCGTACCGGCCTATCACCACACATTTATTCCCCGTAGCTACAGGCTCAATCATGGTGGCAGAAAGCATAAAACAATCTGTTGACAACCGATTGATTTCGTTCATTAACTCTATGTCCCAACGGGGCAAACAATACATATCGTCATTCATAAACACGATGTAGTCGTGCTTTGCTAAGAGATAGGCCTGATTAACGGCTTTGCATATCCCTATATTTTCAGAAGAAAAAGTATAATCTATGCCGCTGGCCTTTACCCATTCAAGAGTTCCATCGCTCCCTTCATTTACATGCACAATAATCTGATTTTTAGTCCCTGAGTTTTTCATAATGCTGTTACAGCAAAGTTGTAAATACGACAGGTTGTTCCAGGATGGCAGAAGAATAGAAAACATCGGGTAAATATAAACCGAGATTCAAGTATTTATTTCGGGCTTTTCGGGTTAAATACTTCACTTACTAAACAGACCATGTAAAATTTCTATTTTAGTCCGACAATAAAGCAGGGAATTAATGACCGCCCAACCTATAAAAAACATATTATTTGGCATTTCGCTCATCGCCATGATGCTTGGCTCGTCTTGTAAAAAGGATAAAAAAACGAATTGGGATACAGAATTATTAATTCCCATTGCGACTACCTCGCTTTCATTACAAAATCTGGTAAAGGATTCGAGCATTCGCACAAATTCTGACAATACCCTTACCTTAGCTTATTCGTCTTCCTTATACGATTTTAATCTGGCCGATGAGATTATTCAAATACCCGATACCTCTATTGGGCAAAAGTTTAATCTCACTAATCTTAACTTGCCCAACCAACATCTTAATTTCAGGACATCATTAGGCGGATTAGCTTACAATATGACTTTGAATCCCGACCCCGGCACTCAATTTATAGGACAATATATTATTGCGCAAAACGGCAATACGGTTCCCATTCCCGCCCTGAATGGATTTTCACCGGGGGCATTTGACTTTGATGCCACCCAGTTTTTCGACAGCGCGTATCTCACCGATGGACAAGTGCAGGTGTGGGCCGTAAATCACTTGCCGGTACCGGTGAGCAGCGCAAACCTTATTCTTCGCAATAAGGCGGACTCCTCTGTAGTAGGCAGCTATGTGTTACCCTACATTCCGGCAAATGACTCGGTGTATTTCGAAATCCCTATTGGCGGAACGCATGTGACCAATCAGCTTCAATTTTTAGTAACCGATTTAAGCACTCCCGGCAGCAGTGGCGTTCCGGTTCCGGTAGATACAACGAATTATATCGAACTCAGAATGTTTATCGGATTTTTGAAAGCTTCAGAGGCATGGGCAAAGTTTCCACAGCAAAATATTGTGGACTTGACAGAAGATATTACCCAACAGATAGGCGACCGAAAGTTTACTTACATAGATGCCAGACGCGGGTTTCTGCACGTGTATGTAACCAGTTCGGTAGAGGAACAACTGTATCTTGAATATACCTTGGTAGGGGCTTACGATAATTTTGGGCATCCATTAAAAAAGTTCACTACGGTGCCGGCTGCTCCGGTGAATGGCTTAATCACTGTAGATGATTCATTTGATATTACCGGTTATTCGATCAACTTAACGGGAAAAGACGGTACCTCATTTAATACTTACACCCAAAGAGTGGTGGCTCGCATTGACTCTTCGGGCATTATCCGGCATATCACAGCAGCAGACAGTCTTTTAGTAAAGTATGAGTTGAAAGATATTGCCCCTAACTATATAAAAGGGTATGCAGGGCGCGACACTTTGAGTACGGTGGACAGTGCAGATTTTTCATTCCTCAGCATTTTCAAAAGTGGCACCATTGATTTGGAAGATGTAAAAATGAACTTTACCGTAGAGAACGGGCTGGGAGTAGATGGTGTGGTGAAAATTAAAAACCTGACGGCTGTAAGTCCTAATAACGGCAGTAAAAATTTAACGGGTACTATTGTAGGGCAGCCGCTTACCGTTACGCGAGCTACCGATTTCCCTCTCACACCGTCCATCTCTACTTACCAGATTGATAATACCAACTCTAACATCAAAGACCTCTTAGGTATATTGCCGAACAAGTTGCATTACGATGTAGAAGTAAAAACCAATGTAAACGGAAACAATCAGCAGTACAGAGATTTCGCTTATTTGGAAAGCGCCTTAAAGGTAAAACTGAATGCTGAAGTTCCCTTGTCATTAATTGCCGATCATCTGCTTTTGCTCGATACCATCAGCTTTGACCTTAGCCAAACCAATACTAACATCAACGGTATTAATGACGGGGTCATCAATTTGATTGCGCTAAATAAATATCCGATAGAATCGGTGATAACAATGGTGCTGTATGACGAAAACTGGAATGTGGTAGATACTTTAGTCTCCAATCAAATGGTAAGCGGTGCCGACTTAGATAATAACTGTAAAGTAAATGCGGGCAAAAAAACGAAGATTCCATTGTATGTAAATGAAGACCGTATGAACAACGTAAAATTAGCGCGACATGCTGTTATACAAGCTGATTTTTCAACTGTTTCTAACAATGCTACCTGCAATGGTCAGCATTTGAAAATTTACAGTGATTACAAATTGGATATTACTTTCACCGCCCGTTTTAACTATAAAGTGGATGCAAGTTTTTGATTCAGTGAAATAAGATTTATCAATGAAGAAAATTTTTCTGGTGGCGACCATAGTGGTCAGCGCACTTTATACCAAGGCTCAGGATACTCTCTCAACAGATTCAAGTGCTTTTCATCAGCAAATAAACCCCTTGCTGTATAACTACACCTCCAACTCTATCAATAATTTGTTCAATGAAAATTTCAGGTCCAATGGCAATAACAGAATCAATGTAGATTTTGATTACAGCGCCAACTCTGATGCCGTGCCGGTATTGCTCGCCTACAAAATGATTTTCAAAGGAACCATAAATAAAGCGCTGAAAGATCGCACTGATTCTCGCCTCAGAAACGGGGTAAAGTTTGAGGACTACATGAATACCGGAGCCAGTTACAGGCGCTACATGAAAAAATGGGATGGCACTTTTATGCTGGGTTATCATCACCGGGAGGCTCGCCTCATTACCGGAGGGCGGGAAGCCTTTGAATTGCTGTTTTATGGCAATGCCCGCTTTGAAGGCGACACAGCCGACATGAGCCATATCAATTTCCAGAACAACATTTACAATCAGTATTTTATCGGAATCAACAAAGTGATTGACTATGGGAAGTATCAAATGCAATTCGGTATTTCAGGGGCGTTTTTACAGGGCATCAATAATCAGTACATACAAACCGGGAACTCTTGGATATACACTGCTACCGATGCCGACTCTTTAGTATTTAATTACGACCTCACTTTCAATTCGGCTCGTGAAGGAGCCGTAAAGTCTTCGCAACTGAATGGAGCAGGTGCTTCGGTAGATTTCAATCTGGGCTTTATGAATAAGGATAAATGGAAAATCACCCTCGATGTGTTCGATGTGGGCTATATGACTTTCCGCAAAACGCCTGTGAATTATTCCGCAGCAAAGTATGTGGTATTTAAAGGCATTGTAATTCCCGACCTCACTTCGTTTAGCTCGCAAACTTTCGACACTCTCAATTTAGACAGTGCCGTGCGCGCTAACCTCCCTTCAAAATCTAACAGCAAGTATTCTATATTTTTACCGTTCACCGCTCAGTTAGTTTTTTCAAAGCCATTTCTGAACAATAAATTAGTGCTGAACGTAGGGTTGCAATATCGCTACCTGCCAAAATATTACGCGTATGGATATGCCAAGGTGAATTATTTTCTGAAACCTGACATGGTAGTTTCAGTAAGCGCAGGGGCCGGTGGGTACAGTTTATTTAATCTCGGCCTCGACTTTTCAAAGAGTTGGAAGTATTTCGATTTCTCAGTGGGAAGCGCTAATCTCTTGGGACTTTGTATTCCGTCACAAATGCCGGGAGCTTCTTTATATCTTCGAATGGCCAGCACTTTTTGAGTGGCGCATTCTCCCACATCATAATTAACTCTTTTGTCGGCTGAAATCAATACAGAAATACTAATCATCGGTGCAGGTCCCGCAGGAGCCGGCACAGCACTTTTTTTAGCCAAGCAGGGAATTCCCTGTGTGTTGACCGACAAGGCTGCTTTCCCCCGCGATAAAATCTGTGGCGATGCCTTAAGCGGAAAAGTAGTAGAGGTGCTGAAGAAATTAGACCCCGCTTATTTGGAGGAATTATACACCAACGAGAAATTTCTTGGTTCATGGGGAGTCACTTTCGTTTCGCCCGATGCGCAATCTTTGCGAGTTCCGTTTAGCAAAAAAGATGCTCAAAGCTTACCTCCGGGCTTTATCGCCAAACGATTTGATTTCGACAACTGGCTTTTTCAAAAAGCAAAGGCACATCCGCTCATTACCACATACGAATCAGTAGAAATAAGAAACTACGAAAGAACGAATCAGCACATCATAGCACATACAAAAGAAGGAATCATTTTCCGCACGCAATTAGTAATTGCCTGCGATGGCGCCCACTCTTCTTTTGCAAAAAACATAGCCGGTATAAAGACAGAAGCTGCTCACAATTGTTTTGGACTTAGAGCCTACTACAAGGGAGTCTCCGGTTTAGATGCAGAAAACTTTATTGAACTGCACTTTATTAAAGATGTGTTGCCCGGCTATTTATGGATTTTTCCCTTGCCCAACGGAGAAGCTAATGTAGGCATCGGAATGAGAGCCGATAAACTCAATAAAAAGAAAATAAACCTAAAGAAGACCTTAGAGAAAGCCCTCGCTCAGAATGATACATTGCGCGAAAGATTTAGCAAGGCTGAGTTGTTGGAAGAGGTGAAGTTATATGGACTGCCCTTGGGTTCACAAAAAAGAAAACTATCGGGGAAGAACTACATACTTTGCGGAGATGCCGCCCAGTTGATTGATCCATTTACCGGTGAAGGAATAGGCAATGCCTTGATGAGTGGCAGTTACGCTGCGGCACAAGCAGCACGTTGTATAAAAAGCAATAATTTTTCCGAATCATTTATGCAGCAATACGACTGTGACGTCTATACAAGATTATGGAGCGAATTACAACTTTCTTATCGCTTACAACAATTAGTCAATTTCCCTT
>CAZQYO010000164.1:0-6568 GCA_964597415.1 uncultured Chitinophaga sp. | reverse complement strand
TCTGGTTATTGCGGTAGGCTCCTTTTATGTAAAGCCCGACAACTGGAGTCCTTTTTTGCCGAATGGAATTGGAGGAGTACTAAAAGGAACTGCGGCTGTATTTTTCGCCTATATCGGTTTTGATGCCATATCTACTACTGCGGAGGAATGTAGAAATCCACAACGCGATTTGCCGAGGGGGATGATCTATGCACTCATTATCTGCACCATTATCTATGTATTGGTGGCACTCACCTTAACGGGTATGGTGAATTACTCAAAGTTAGATGTAGGTGACCCTATGGCCTTTGTGTTTAACCAAGTAGGCTTAGACTGGATTGCCGGTATTGTGGCTATCAGTGCAGTGATTGCCACAGCCAGTGTGTTGCTCGTTTTCCAAATAGGTCAGCCGCGAATTTGGATGAGCATGAGCCGCGATGGATTGCTGCCTCCTATATTCTCCCGCATTCATCCAAAATTTAAAACGCCCTCTTTCTCTACCATCCTCACCGGGTTTGTGGTGGGCATTCCGGCACTCTTTTTAAATCTTGACATCGTCATACAATTAACCTCGGTAGGAACGCTGTTTGCCTTTGTATTGGTTTGTGGCGGAATTTTAAGACTCGATTTATTTCCTAATCCTCCGAAAGGTAGTTTCAAAACCCCATATCTCAACGCCAAATATTTTATGCCTTTCATTCTTCTTGCCACGCGCATGCTTTTATACCTGTATAATCAAGAAGGCATTCAGAACTATTTTTCTATCCCGGTCACTCATTCTTTTTTAGAGAAATTAGAAATGCTGCTGCACAAAGGCGTATATGCGGCATTCACGCTGTTGTTTGTGGGCTTAACTATCTTATCTGTTTGGAAAAACCTTTCCTTGATTCCGGTTTTAGGCCTATTGTCTTGCAGCTATTTGCTGTGCGAATCGGGGGCTTCTAACTGGACCCGATTTGCGGTGTGGTTAGTAATTGGCTTTGGTATTTACTTTGCCTACGGTTACAAACACAGTAAGATAGCAAAAGGATAGCCGGGCAGTTACTTTTTATTCATTATACACCACCACTTTATTCCAGATCACCTTTTTGGTGCGTCCGTTCATGGCATCTACTTTGATAAATACCGGAATGGGGTTTTTTACTTTCCTCAGTTCCTTTACTGCATCCGGGTTCACCGTGTCGCTTTGCGAAAAGTATTGCTTTCCTTCGCGTTCATAAAATATGATCGTCACATTTTTTACATCATATTTTTTCATGCTCACGTCATTATCATACAAAGAAATAACGGGGTCGGTCCTCTCAAACAAATCTTTTGAATACGGCCGGTTTCGCTCTAACACTACTTTGTCGTTTAGCATCATAATATTTGTTCGGGGATTACCGTGAACCGGATACATTTTGGGTGGCACCTTTACCGTAAACCTTCGCTGAAACAGAATAATACGAGAGCCGGATATACTCGTCACTATCACTCGCAAAGTAGCGGTGTCGTATCCGCCATAATTTGTGCAGTTAGGGATTATTTTCAATACGCTGTCGGTTTGTATGGCCAGTCCATTTTCAAACAGAAACTGCGAAATAGTGTACTCCGGACTTACCCGTATTTTAAACTCATATTCCGTTTTGTTAAGCAGCGTATCAATACGGGGTTTCAGCCAAATCTCACTTCTATTATTGATGGGAATAAATATCTCCCCATTTACTTTCTGTGCAGAAAGTTTTGTGGTGAACAAGAAAAAAAGGCAAACTCCAATAAGACAAAACCTATACATAGAGAATTTTCAATGGCTGCTTTTCGGAAAATTACAGTTAATTATTACGGGGTAACCCATAAGGAGATGATAGATTCTAACAATGCAAATAATTTGGTTTTGTAGATAGGACAGTCAGAGGAAAGCGAGGAGTAAGATCACCGAGAACAATAGTTCTTAGTCCATGATCATTTCCCGATCTCCGATATTCCCTATTAAATTCGCTATACACATCAGACCGGTCAAAAAGAAATAGCCAAGCCAAGACTGGGCAGAATCGGCAATTGATTGACACGAGTGTAAGTAATTCGATTAAAATAAAACACGTTGTTCCGATTATACACGTTTGAAACGCTGACATTCAGATCAATCTTTGCTTTGTCTTTTATGTTAAAGGATTTCTTGATGGAAATATCTAAGCGATGGTAGTAAGGAAGTCGGCCTCCGTTAATTTCCTTAGAATAAATAACTCCCAAATTACCATTCGCTGTCGTGTAATTGGTACCGATTCCATTGCTGAATGGGATACTTTCGTAGAAGGACTGCGTTTGAGTAAAGGGAAATCCGCTGCCCATATTCCAGCGGGCGCTTATTTCCCAATCGCGCTTTTTAGCAAAGGAATAAGAGGCTAATAAGTTCACATTATGTCTGCGATCAAAATGTGGTGCATATACTTGCTCGCCATCATTGCGATGTGTCCATGCTAATGAATAAGTCGCATAGAGGTAAATTCCTTTCCACTCCCACTTAGCTACAAAATCCAGTCCGTAGGCATCGCCCTTCTCAATCATAAAATTCGGGTCGCTATTAAATTGCTTGTTCCGGTTTATATTGAGGAGGTGCCAAAAATATTTATAATACGGCTCTACATTCAGCGTAATATTTTTAGGCAGGTCTATCTCTACTCCAAAAATAGCATCTACACTGCGCTGCATGTTTTTTATCTGGTCATAAATTTTACCGGAGGCATCTACAGCAGCTTCATCGGGGCCGGTCAGAAAGCCGGTAAATAAATTAACCACATCCTTATCGCTCTTGGTACTGATAAAATTTTGCGAATACATACCGCTGGCAAGTTTAAGGCGAATGTGATCGGTTACGTTATACTTTACACTCAAGCGGGGTTCAGCCGAAAAAGCACCGATGTTGCCATAGTATTGCAACCTAAATCCCGCTTCGGCAACAAACTTCTTCACGTACTTATGAAACATCAGGTAAGCCCCCAAGTCGGTAGAGTTTTGCTTTTGCTCATACTTTTGGCGAAACTGGTTGAAGAACGAAAATTCGGTGCGGGCACCCTCTACATTTAAGCCGTACTTCAACTCTCCGTTTTTAATGTAATAAGCAAAATCCATCCCTATATCAAATCCTCCAATAAGGCTCTTGCGAGGTAAATTATCGGCTTCGGTGAGATTGATTTCGTATTGTGAATAACTGACGTGCGTATTAAATGACAGGTTAGAGTTTTTAGGCACTGCCAAAAAATTTATTCCTACACCAAAGGTATTCCAGAAATAGTGTGCGGCTGCAAAATCAGCATTGTCCCGAAAGTTAAAGCCCGATAATGTCATCTTCATTCCTTTACCGGCATTGAGGGTAAATTTGCCATACACATCGTAGAAAGAATACGGAAGTCCTTCTTTACCTACATAAGGATATATTGCCTTAGAAGTGCGGTTTAAATACGAAACTTTTGTGTTCAGAATAAGTGAAGAACTAATGTTTCTGTCTTCTTTCAGTTTCACAATCGGAATTTCTAACAAGGCATGAGCGACAAAAGGAGTAGCACTGAATTTCCCGCTCACTTTTTTCTGATTCCCATCGCGGGTAGTCACATCTACCACAGCCGAAGTTCTGCCGCCATACTCTGCCGGAAAACCACCGGTATATACATCTACATTCTTAATAATGTCCGTTTCATACACTGAAAACAATCCAATGGAATGAAAAGGATTGTAAATGGTAATTCCATCTAAAAGAAATTTGGTTTGTATAGGCGTGCCTCCGCGTATCACAATCTGCCCGCCCTGATCACCCGTAGAAGTCACTCCGGGTAAAATCTGCAAATATTGGGCGATGTCTGCCTCACCGCCTATAGTAGGCAGACGCTTTAGTTCCATCGGGGTAATAGACGTAACCGATACACGGGTTTCTGTTCGCTGCCGTTGCTTTTGCGCATTTATCTCAATGCTTTGCAGTTCAATAGAAGCTTGGCTTAGATATATCTTCAGGTTCACCGTTTTGTTCTTCGTAATCTCAAAAGGCTCTTCGTGGTTTTCGTAACCGATGTAAGATATTTTAAGTGAATATTTCCCCTCGGGCAAATTGGGAATATTGAAAAAGCCTGCATCATCAGTCGCTGCACCAAAGTCAGTGCCCTCTACCTTCACTGTTGCATAGGGAATAGCCTCCCCGTTGGAGTGGTCATATATAAAACCCTTTACCGCCCCCTTTTGAGCAAAGGCAGAGAAGGTGAGAAAGAGAAAAATACCTGCGATGAATTTCGGCATATTATGAAAAATAAGGGGCGCAATTTATGCTTTCAACTCACAGTTCGCAAAAGTGACGCTGGTTTTTAAGTTAAATGCTCTCGGCAATGAGAAAGACTTACTTTTTCACCAATCGGAAAACTTTGGTATGCTTACTATTACTGACTCGAAGGATATAAATACCTTTGGCTAATGAAAATGTATTTACACTGGATTCTGCATTATCCGCCACAGTTGTTACGACTATACGACCCAAGGCATCGCTCAGTTCTACCTTAGCCCCTATCCACTCCTCGCTGACATGAATCCGAATGGTATTTCCGCTCAAAGGATTGGGAAACACTTCAACGTATGACTTCGCCAAGTCTATCCACCCATTCACTACTACATTCTGCACATGCACACTGGTAATTGAGGAACAGCCGTGCCCATCTGATACACTAATCGTATAAGTTCCTGAACTAAGCCCCGTTGCAGTTTGAGTGGTCTGGTGCTGGGCATCGTTCCACAAAAAAGTATAAGGAGTAATTCCTCCGCTTACATTAACGGTAGCGCTGCCCACTCCGTTATTATCGGTATCGCTCACCGTCACGGCATTCAACGCAACCGGACTATACACTTGCACCGCTAAATTTTGTTTCAGGGTATCGTAACCGAAAGTATTGCCGGCTATCAGTATCACATCATAATAGCCGGGAGTAGAATAGGTCACACTCGGATTAGGATCGGTAGAGGTGGACGGAATTCCACCGGGGAAACTCCACTTGATAGTAGCCGGTGAGCAGGAACTTCCGTTAGTAAAATTGACCGTAAGCCCGGGGCAAATGCTTTGCATATCCTGCGCAAACTGAGCCACTATTCCTTCCACCGTAATATAGTCGTTCTGTGTAGTGGAGTTATTCCCTACCCCATTGCCCACCGTAAGAAGTACCGGATAAGTGCCCGGTGAACTGTAAGAAACTGTTGGGTTTTGATTAGTCGAAGTAGAAGGCGTTCCTCCCGGGAAAGTCCAGTTCCATGAATTGGGAGAGTTAGAAGAAAGGTCATTGTAGGTAACGGATTGTCCGGCACACACGGTTTTAGTAGTGGAACCAAAATTAGCAACCGGGGGCTGTGAGCTATTAGCCGTAGAATCCAGCACGCGGAAGTAATCCAACCCGGCTTCTACCAAGTGACCGGGAGTGGCATCGAATGAGCGAAACTTAATGCTCACATTACTCCCCGGATTAGCAAAATAATCTTTTACGCGATAGCTTTTGTAAGTCCATACGTTTGCATTTGCCGTAGCACCAATAGCATCAATATCCACACTTTGGCCTCCGTTCACCAAACTCACTATCAGTGAATCGTTGGGGCTGCCACTGCCGCCACCGTTATAGAACCAACGGTAGTACCGAATCACCGGATCGGTGTAGGTAGTTAAATCCATGGCAGGTGAGGTAAGCGTAGTAGTTCCCCCATCAATATCATCATCTCCGGCACTCCCTCCGCCATTGCCGGTTACATAGCAAGTGTTGCCGTAATCACCTGTTACATCTAAGCCCGGATTGCAATTGTAGGTAGTGCCCCCTGTAGTATAAGTAGTCCCCTGCGGCACTCCGCGAGTCCACTTCCCGGTGGTGGCATCTCCGGCTTCTGTCCATCCAAAGTTGAAAATAAAATCATCGTAGTAGCCCGGCTGTAGGGCAATGGTAACGGGCGAAGTGCTGGGATTAAACGCCTGCGAAGCAATAGAGTTGGTCACATAGCCCCACTTGCCGGCATACAAGGTATAGTTATCTTGCTGCAAGTTGGCAATGGTGAAATAACCGTTAACATCGGTAGTCGGAGTGTAATCAGCAGGGCCATCCATATATACTTTGGCATTGGGAATCCCTTGATTGGTGTTGGCATCAACCACTCTTCCGGTGTACGAGAAAGTGAAAGGAATACTACATACGTTGGAGGAAGTGAGGGACTTTCTGCGCGGGCTGGCATTCATTACCGTCATCATGCGGGTCTTCTGGTCATTGGTAAAAATATCCATGCAGCCATCATCAGTATAGTCCATGTAGTTATCTATCATATCGGTAGTGCCGCAGGTCACTTGCCCCGTAGGGCAGCCATAGTTGGCATCACTCGAAGTAGGGGTGTCGTTGCAGTAATCATTTCCGCAGTTTTGATCGCCCCAGATATGGCGCAAGCCAAAGTAGTGACCCAACTCATGGGTCAATGTTCTTCCTTTGTTGTAGGGAGAAGCTACATTTCCTACTCGACCGCAGGCACTGTAGCGTATCACCACCCCATCGGTAGTAGCAGAGCCTCCGTTGTTATTCAATCCCTGTAAACCCGAACTGCTGGGGAACTG
>CAZQYO010000163.1:0-6588 GCA_964597415.1 uncultured Chitinophaga sp. | reverse complement strand
CTCGGCTATTTCTTTCAATTGACCCTCGGAATTAAACCCGCCCACCTTAACGGAGAAGGATCTTTTTGATTCCATACAATAGAGATGACGGATAGAATCGTTCAACACGAGATAAGGAATAGTTTCCAGAGTATCTTCATCCGGCTGGTCAACAGATATGGCTACCCGGGTGAGGCCTTCCCGCACAAAATCCAAATCGGTAGCTGCTTGCAGGCTTAAATCTATCACACGACCTTTGGTAAAAGGACCGCGATCATTTACGGTGACAATTACACTTTTGCCGTTTTTGATATTGGTGACTCTTAGTCGGGTACCGAAGGGCAAGTTCTTATGGGCACAGGTGTACTGCTTTTGGCTAAACCGTTCGCCATTCGCTGTTTTTCTGCCTACAAATTTGTTGTGATAATAGGAAGCCACCCCTGACTCCAAGAAATCTTCTGTTTGAGCGGAAGCACTTAATGTGCCTATAGCGAATAGAAGAAATGCCGTCTGTTTGCATATCTTCAAAACTACAAGTTTGGTTGCCCCAAAAATAGTATAGCTTGCTTTTTTATAGGCATAATGCCCGTGACAATGTGTCTGTACACATTTGTCTGTATAGTTATGTAAACGGCTTTCTTATAGCATTTAGGACAGTTCTTGAAAGATATAAAAGCCTGAAAACTAAGGAGCAAGAAGTAGCGTACCCGATAGTGTCCACAAAATAGCTTATTGGGTGTGGATTGAAAAAATGTTAAACCTCCCTATCGGAGCATTTCTGAAAAGCGAAATACTTCTTCAAAGGTATTGTAGAGAGGAACGGGGGCTACCCTTATTACATCAGGTTCTCGCCAGTCGGCAATCACTCCGGCTGTAGTCAGTTTTTCAAAAAGTTGTCGGCCGTTGCGAAGTGTTTGAATCGAAAGTTGGCAACCTCTTTCTTCCTTCTTCTGTGGAGTTATAATTCTAAAATCTTTTTGCGGATGTTGCTTTATCAGAAACTCTAAGTAGGCCGTCAGTTGTTCTGATTTTTTTCGCAACGCTTTCATCCCTACTTTATCGAAAATATCGAGCGAAGCTTTGTGAGCCGCTAACGAAAGTATGGGCGCATTAGATATTTGCCAGCCGGCCGCTCCTGTCTGCGGAACAAAATGCTTGGGCATTTGAAACCGGGTTCGTTCCTCATTGCCCCACCAACCGGCTAAGCGGGGGAGTTTAAAATTATGCGCGTGTTGGCGGTGGATATAAATTCCGCTAACGCCACCGGGCCCGCTGTTCAAATATTTATAAGAGCACCAGGTCGCAAAATCTACGCCCCAGTCATGAAGTTTCAGTTCTACATTGCCGATGGCATGTGCCAAGTCAAGACCGATAGTGATCCGGTGCTTTTGAGCCGCGGCAGCTATTTTCTTTATGTCGAAAAACTGACCTGTGTAATAATTTACTGCGCTGAACATCACTACTGCTAACTCATTCTTGTGTTGCTCTATTTTTTGCAGCACATCTTCGGTACGCAGCGTTATCTCTCCCTTGCGGGGACTTACTTCAAGGACGCAATCTTTAGGTTTTAAGCCGTGCAGTTTTATCTGTTGCTCTATGGCGTAGCAATCGCTTGGAAATTCATTGGCCTGCACCAAAATTTTATTTCGCTTTCCTTTGGGTTGATAAAAGGAAATAAGTAGCAGGTTCAGATTTACCGTGAGTTGATTCATCACTACTACTTCCTCCTCCTTTGCTCCCACTAATTTTGCAATAGATTTAGAAAACAGATGGTGGTAGTATAGCCACGGGCGCTTGGCGTGTGCGTGGCCTTCCACTCCCAAATTCTTCCAATCTTCCAACTCTGCCTTCAATTCCTTTTCGACAGCCTTTGGTTGCAAGCCTAAGGAATTACCGCAGAGATAAATAGAAGTTTTGCCTTTTACTTTAGGAAAGAAAAATAACTTTCGATATTCTTTTAGCGCATCCGCTTTGTCGAGTTTTCGGGCAAAGCTTAGTGAATTTTCAAACTTCATTTCACAAACATTTTCTTGTCCAGATTCAACCAATTGAGAGCATTTCGGTACATAATTTTATCTCTCGATTTTTTAGGGAGATTCAATTCCTCCACTTCCTTTCCGGGAAATTCTTCTCCGAGTGGGAAAGGATAATCACTCCCCACGCAAACTTTATCTTCTCCCAGCAATTCAATCACGTGTTGCAGCACCTTTGCATCATGAATGAGTGAGTCCACATAAAAATGACCGAGATAATCGCGTGGCTTCACCTCATTATCAATAGCCGTTAAATCGGGACGAACCTCAAATCCTCTTTCAATTCGCCCGATGTTGGCAGGGAAGGAACCACCTCCGTGGGCAAAGGCAAAGCGCACTTTCGGAAACTTCTCAAACACTCCTCCAAACAACAGAGAGCAAATAGCTCGGTTTGTTTCAGCCGGCATTCCCACTAACCAGGGCAGCCAATACTTACTCATGTTTTGGGTGCCCATCATGTTCCAAGGGTGAACGAACACCGCCATGTCTAATTCCTGTGCGGCTTGATAGATGGGAAAAAACTGCGGCTCGTTTAAGTTAACATCATTCACGTTTGAGCCGATCTCTATCCCCGTAAGTCCTATTTTTTTGCAGCGCTCTATCTCTTTCACCGCTAATTCTACTGATTGCATGGGCAGTGTTCCGAGGCCGATAAAATTTTTCGGGTACCGCTCTACTACTTCAGCAATGTGATCGTTCAGAAATCTTGAAATGTCGAATCCGTCCTTCGGCTTGGCCCAGTAATTAAACATAACGGGAATGGTAGATAATACCTGCACATCTACTTGTGTGTGCTGACAATCCTTTTTGCGCACCTCGGCATCCCAGCAGTTGTCTTGTATTTCGCGAAAGAACTGATCGTCTTTCATCATGCGGGCGCAACAGGGCTTGTGATGTTCCAAATGAATAAACCCGCCATAGCCGAATTTCTCGCTCCATCTCGGCAGATGTTCGGGAATGATGTGCGTATGTATATCTATTTTCAAGAGAAGCCAAAGATATTAAGACCGATGAGCATTTCGTTTTTTACAGCGAAAGCAAGCCGGTTATTGCTTGTAAAAAGTATGGGTGCATTGGTAACTTCCCCCATTATAAGTGTAGTTGAAGTTGATCGTTATTCGATTGTTCAGATTGTCAAAATTACCGGTGCCCGAAAAGGTGAAGGCCCCCTGACTTTGTGTGGGTATTTCGATGTAGTTGCCTTGCCCGCTTCCGTTGGTGTTATAGATATAAGCCCCTGCTTGCACTCCCATATTGAACAATCCGTTGAAATAAATCTGATTGATGTAATTGCCTTGTGTGACATAACATGAGTAATTAAAAAAGTTGTTGGATGAGTTGTAGCAACTTTCGTACACGTTGTAGCTGCCTATAAATTTGATATAGCTGGCCGTGCTGCAATCAGACCCTTCATAGCCATCGGGGCAATAGCACTGCCCCTGATAACAGTTTTGCCCACTGGGGCAGCTCATATCTTTACAACTTTTATTTTCACACGATCCGAGCGTGACCATTATTGCCATTACAAAAAATATTTTTGCGGCTCTTATAATACTTCCTTTGCTTGTTTTCATAACTACGAAAATATAAAATCAACTATGAGATTTCCCGGTTTAACCATTCTGTTCTTATTCCCATTTTTTTTGCAGGCGCAGTTGCCCGATTTCGACCCCGCGATGCAACCGGCTGCCCCCGATTATTCTTTAGAAAAAAACTGGAGCAGTTTGCCTTTTCACAAAGATGAAGCAGATAAGATTCCCGCTTGGGAAACTTGGGTAGATGATTCGCTGAAATCAGTGGATGTGTTCTACATCTATCCCACCATTTACATGAAAGGGAAAACCTGGAACGAAGACCTGAGCGATAAAAAACTGAACAAACGAATTGATACCAAACCGGTGCGCTATCAAGCGAGTGTGTTCAATGCGAGTTGCCGGGTCTATACTCCGCGCTACCGCCAATCTATCATCAATGCGTTTTACGATACTACCGGAAATGGCACTAAATCGCTGGCCTTTGCTTACGATGATGTGAAGCGTGCGTTTGATTATTTTCTGGAGCATTACAGCAAAGGCCGCCCTTTTATTATCGCTTCGCATAGTCAGGGCACCTATCACTCGCGAAGATTATTGAAGGAAGTAATAGACCCCAACCCCGAATTGCGAAAGCGCTTAGTGGCCGCTTATGCTATCGGCTTTGCTCTTACCGATACCATGTTCCAATACCTAAAGCCCTGCGACCATGCTTCACAAACCGGGTGCTACATTACCTGGGCATCGTTTAAAGATCAGTACACTCCCAAGAAGCCAACTATATTGGCCGGTAACGTATGTATCAATCCCGTCACGTGGAGTCGCGATACCTCAGTGGTGGGTGCAAATAAAAGTAAAGGCACTTTACTGCTGAGTTTTAGAAAGCGATACGATCAGGCTTGTCGCACTCAAATACACGACAATATTTTGTGGGTAGATAATCACCTGCCTATTGTAGGCAAAATGGATGTGCTGCACATTGCCGACTATAACTTGTTTTGGTTCGACATACGCGATAATGTGGCCTTGCGCGTGCGAGAATATTTGAAGCCATAAAATCAGTTCTTGTTTTTGCGACACCTCGAAATGGTTTTGTGGAGACCTCTTTTTTCTTCCCGTAAAGGCTTGTATAAATTCGTCCGCAAATAATTAAGTATGGCTGATAATAATCTTGGAATTGGTTCGCGCATTCAACACCCTAAATACGGACGTGGTGTTGTGGTAGATGTAGAGCCGGAGTTTTACAACATTTGGTTTAAGGAGGAAGATGCCGCCCGCAGTATTGCCCGCAGTTTTGACGGCTTAGAGGTGCTGGCAAAAACAGACAGTGAAGCCGTGCCCATTACCCTCGATGATATAAAGCAAGCGATGGCAGAGTTGATAGATGAGCGCAGCGACTGGCAGGGAATAGTGCCCGCTTTAGCCGCTAAGTGGCAAAATGGTATTCTGATATTGAAGCCTTATGACCCTTCGCTGCAATCAAAGGAAATTCCGGTAGAAACTTTCTTTCATAAAATTGTGATGCTGCGCGACCGGCTACGGGTGATGGAGCAAAAAATAAATGCCCATCCTAAATTTACAGACGAGGACAAGGTAGAACTGCAACAATATATCACTCGTATTTACGGCTCGCTCACCACCTTCAACCTTCTGTTCAAAGATACCGATGAGCAGTTTAAAGGAACAGGAGGAGAGAAATAGAAGAGACAGAAAGCTCTTTGTTTATGAGTGGGCTATTTGTAGTAATTAGTCGGTAACCGTAACAAGGCTTCAGCGCTTTCTTCTTTTAGTGGAGGCCTCCTCAGTTTTCACAGAGCCTGAAAGCATTTTGTGCAACATCTCCGTTTCGGCAAAGGAAAGTTTGCGCCATTTGCCAACTGCCAGATTTCCCAAAGTGATATTCATAATTCGCACCCGTTTTAAACTCACTACTTCGTAATCGAGCACCTCGCACATCCTTCTGATTTGGCGATTCAGCCCCTCGGTAAGCAGGATACGAAAGCTGCGATTGCCCAACTGCTTCACTACACAAGGTTTAGTTTTAGTGCCCAATATGCGGAGGCCTCCCGCCATGCGCTTGACAAATTCGGGAGTCAGTGCTCTGTTTACTGTAACGATGTATTCTTTTTCGTGGTCGTTCCCTGCCCGCAAAATTTTGTTGACAATATCCCCATCATTCGTCAGCAGTATTAACCCTTCAGAGTCTTTATCTAAGCGGCCAATGGGGAAGATGCGCTTGGGGTGATTGACAAAACTGATAATGTTGCTGCGATCATTCAGATCGGTAGTGCAGGTAATCCCCATCGGTTTATTTAGTGCGATGTACAGGCTTTGCTTTCGGCTCACCTTAATCCGTTCGCCATCCACTGCCACCACTTCACCGGGCTGCACTCGCGCACCGCGAAAAGCAATTTCATCGTTGATGGTAACGCGAGCCTCTTCGATATAGCGATCCGCCTCTCTGCGCGAGCAAAAGCCCGATGAACTGATATACTTGTTGAGTTGAATGCCCGGCTCTGATTGCTTCATGCCGCAAATTTAATCGAAAGCCCGATGGGGAATTTGTGTAAGAATTATATTTTATTACCCGGAGTCAATAGGTAAAAACAACAAAAGAAAATTAAATACTTGGCGCCTTACTGCGGTCAGCTTGGGCACATCACTCTCCCACGGGCGTATGTGCTGAAGCGCCATTTGAGGACAAGCCCTTTTATTCCAAGTTTCCATTCAAAATTCGATATCCATTATTCTACACCGGCTACGCAATTCAATCCGCAATTCTCTTAATACCCTTAATGTTCTTCATGGTTCAACTCGCCCTCCGCAATTATTTCCAACCCTTCAATTTCCAATTAGGCACGAGCGGAAGCTCGCGCCAGTGAAGTAAAAACTTGTGCTAAAACCATTCTGACACGTGCGGGAACGGTAAAAACTTGTGCTAAAACCGTTCTGACATGTGCGGGAACGGTAAAAACTTGTGCTAAAACCGTTCTGACATGTGCGGGAACGGTAAAAACTTGTGCTAAAACCATTCTGACACGTGC
>CAZQYO010000162.1:0-6623 GCA_964597415.1 uncultured Chitinophaga sp. | reverse complement strand
GACAAGATGAAGACTATGCGATTGCAGGGAATGCACCGCGCCTTCAAAACCAGTCTTGAAAACGGCAAGACAGAAACATTTACGCCCGATGAAATGACGGCCTACTTAGTTACCAATGAATGGGATGACCGGCATCATCGAAGTATAGCGCGGAGTATGAAGAACGCCCGGTTCCGCTACAAAGCCAGTATAGAGAATATGGATTATAGCGATGAACGGGGAATGGATAAAAATCAAGTCCAGCGTTTAGCCGATGGCAGTTTTATTGCAAAGAAAGAGAACCTGATTATCACCGGCAGCACCGGAACCGGCAAGAGCTTCCTGGCTTCTGCTCTGGGTAATCAGGCCTGTTTGTTGGGTTACAAAGTTCTTTATGCGAACGCTATGCGTCTCTTCTCCCAAATCAAAATGGCGAAGGCCGATGGCTCTGCTATAAGAGAACTTGCTAAAATTGAAAAGCAGGACCTGCTCATACTGGATGACTTTGGCATCCAGCCATTCGATACACAAAGTCGTTTATCTTTGCTCGAAATTATTGAAGACAGGCATGGCAAACATTCTACTATTTTTACTTCACAACTACCGGTTAAACAGTGGCATGAGGTAATCGGAGAGAAAACTGTAGCCGATGCTATTTTAGACAGAGTAGTTCACGATGCACACCGGATTGTATTAAAAGGGGAATCGTTGAGAAGAAAAGGAAGTAGGAATACTAAAGATAACGTTCTTGAATAAGTAATTTTTTAACCCTCTAAAACGAACCTGCAAAGTGCTTCTAAAGAGTAGTCAACTTAGGGGTGGTCTCTTTCCAGCGGAAAGGGGTGGTCTGTTTGAGCGGAAAATCCACTTTAGCGGTCTTAAACTTGCTCTTATTGGCTAAGAAGTAGTTAACTGTGATACTCATGGTATTTTGTTTAGTATGGTATTAAGTATGGTATTGAATTGCTTTATTTCAATAACGCAAAGTTAATTAACCAAACAAACAAAAAGGGCATTTCCCCCCTGTGAAACGAGTATTTTATTAACACTACTTAATTCAATAAAATTGAGGGGTTCAACTACCTTCGGGTGCACCAACAAATCAGCGATTTACGATGAATTCGTAAATCGCTGATTTGTTTTAACCTAAAAGTGTTTCACAAGCACTTACTTTCCCTCAGGCTCTTCGTGCATTTTTTTGAAATGTAAAAGTGATGGTGCCCACATGTGTTTCACCGGGTTCACATCTACATGAATAACCGCGCATTTCCCCGACTCAAGACTTCGCTGGATGGCTCCTTCTAATTGGTGGTGATCGCCCACCCTTTCTCCATGTGCCCCCATGCTTTGCGCTAATTTATCCCACTCAATTTCTCCTAAATCAGCATTGATAGTTTCACTTTCGTCTAATGACTTTTTAATGAGTGTTTTTATAGGTCGCAGCGCAAATTGCTGATTCATTTTTACCATGCCCCATTGCTTATCTGTGACTACCAGAAATACCACTTTCAGATTATTGCGCACAGCCGTTTCTATCTCTTGCGGGTGAAAACCCATCGCTCCATCTCCGATAATACAATACACCTGCCTTTGCGGAAAAGCAGCCGCAGCCCCCAAACTTTGTCCTACACCGGCTCCTAACATTCCCATTTTGGGAGTAGAAATTCCCGAGCCGGGATAAGTGCATTTATAAAAAAACTGACCCCATACCGAAGTATTACCGCCATCAAACACGGCAATGGCATCTTCGGCAAATGCCTTCTTGCACACCGCAGCTACATGGGCCGTATTCATTGGAACAGAATTATCCTCCAGATTTTCGTTCAGCTTATTCCTTTCCTTATCCTTTTTTCTCAAAAAATTTTCGACTGTCGTTTTCCGGTATTCTAGATCCATCTTCGATTCATGGTTATTTAATTCTTCCGATAAATCTTGGAGAAACGATTTCACATCGGCAAGTATGGCAAGGTCAACCGGTTTGTTTCTACCCAACGATACTTCATCAATATCCACTTGAATCATTTTTTGTTTAGCGGGATCGCCCCAATGCGGCATTTTTCCCCATCGGTCGGTTTCGCCAATTCTTGAGCCAAGCGTTAAGATTATATCCGCTTTCTGCCTTATTTCATCATTCAGTTCAACATAGATTAAAGCGAAGGACAAATTGTTATTCTCACAGAGTGCGCCCCGTGCTCCCCAACTGGTGACTACCGGTGCATGAAGCAGGTTGGCTACTTTCTCCAATACATCAAAGGCCTGTGCATGTACTATTCCACTGCCGGCATGTATCACTGGGAATTTAGCCGTGACAAGTAGTTGGGCGGCTTGTTGCACCTCAATAGCAGCAGCTTTTATTGGAGCAGTTCTGCGATATTTTTGAGGAGCAGTAAACGATTCTTCTTTCAAATCTGACTTGCCGTTGATATAATTTTCAGGCACATCTACATGCACCACTCCGGGACGACCTTTGTAACTCATCCGGAAAGCTTGCTTCATCAATTCCGGAATTCTTTCCGGCAAACTAACCCACTCGCTGTATTTCGACATCGGTTTAATGACTCCTACTTGATCGAAACATTGATAAGTACCTCCTCTATCGGGATAAACGATAGGGTTTCGTCTCGAACTGGTAATGAGCAATACTCGATTTCCTTCGGCATTTTCTACTGCTACCCCCGGCAAGGCATTGGCTACACCGGGACCATTGCTCGCTATGCAAACACCCAACTTGCCCGTGAGCCGTGCATAAGCACCGGCCATGTGCATAGCACTGCTTTCGTGGCGCGGTGTAATTAATTGTATTCCGTGCTTTTTCAAATTGGCATACAAACCAAAATAAGTCCCATCAATAATTCCGAAAACGGTTTGAACGCCTTCGTTTTTCAACATGATAGCAATTGCTTCTCCTCCTGTCATCGTTTACTATTTATTGTATTCAGAATGATGGGAAAATAAGCAGAGTAAATGTATTTAGAGTAAATAAGTTAAACGCACTCCCATTATTCTCTCCCTCAGCACTTATAGTTTATTCTCTCTACAGTATAAATCAAAGACTTGTTCGCTGGAATATTCTGGGGTATAACCGAACTCCTCCTTTAACCGTTTATTGCTTAACACCGGGCGATACCTCAAAAAGTTAATTTGATTTGAACCGTATTGCGTCAAACCCGCTTTGTGTAATACAGTTAATGCTGCACGAAGCAAAACCGGAGGAACTTGGATATATGGTTTGTTGAGCTTAGTCGCGATCTGCTGCATAGTGAGAAATCCATCTCCCGCTAAATTGTAGATGCCCGATTTCTTTTCTAAAATTCCCTTTTCAATAATAGCCACCACATCCATATCCCAAATAAATACAAAAGGGATGGGCGATCCGATGATACCCAGCACCCACTTCTTTTTAAAAATATTGGTTATTTGATTATTAGTAGTAGCACCAAGAATAGTTCCCGGTCGCAGAATCAGTTGTTTCATTTCAGGAAAATCATTTCGGTAATGCAGCAGCATTTCCTCCACCAATCGTTTATGATACGAATAGGGAAATTCTCGATTGCCTCTGATGGCATCCGTTTCAATCAGCCAATCGGGGCTGTCCGCATGGTAACCGTAAGCCGCACCGCTACTGGTAACAATAAATTGTTTCACTCGATTTTTTACACAGGCTTTTAAAATATTTTCGGTGCCGAGAACATCTACTTCATATTCTAACCGGTGGTTACTTTTTTTAGGAGAGGCCATTACGGAAGCGAGATGGACTACAGTATCTACTCCGTATTTTTCAAAGTAGCTGCCAAAATTATCGTTGCGAATATCACCTTGCAGATAGTGAACCCATTGCTCTCTTTCCGATTCGGGTGTTGATTTGAGATCGTGAGCAATCAGTGTGGTAATATCAGAGGATCGCTGTACGAGCTTTCTGATAAGCAGTTGCCCCAAATACCCTCCTGCTCCGGTAACAAAAACTGATCTGCCCATTATATGTATTTTACAAACAGTAGAAACTATCTACCCGGTACTTATGATCACACATAAATAACAAATAGGGAAGAGAAACGAAAAGCAGTTGTTCTGAAGAGAATATCCCAAGTTAAAAGTAAAGCCGTTCAGGAAAGCAAAACAAACATTACGCAGATAGATAATCTACAGCCTTTCGCTTTTGACTGCTAAATCCAAAAATTGAAGTTAGCCGCAACAGTTCTATAGTTCATTTCAAATTAAAAAAATAGTTCGTCTTAATCTTTCAAATTCAAAAAGCTACTCGCCTAAACCAAGCGACAAATTGACGAGTTCTACTTTCAACTCATCTCCCAACTCCCTATCGCTATCCTGAAAGCGGAAATAAATTTTATCAAGTTCATCCTCACTGAAAAGAGATTCTGCCATTTGAAATACCTCATCATTTTCGACAGCTATATGGTCTAATAGTGCTTCGGTATATTGCTCTAAACGGCTTTGCGCTTCGGCATAATTTTTATTATTCAGGCTCTTTTCGATAGTGTGAATCATCTCTCGAAAATCTTCATGATTCGAGAGCATTTCGAGAATCACTCCATCTGACAACATTTCATTTTTCCTTTCCATTTCAGGAAAAAGAATTTCTTCCTCTTTTCGATGATGGTACCGGTCAGAATAATTTTTAAAGAAATGAATCAATTTGAGAACCGTCCTTTCGTATTGTCCATCATCGGCTCCTACCAATGACGAAGCCTGTTTGGCGATTTTAACTGCCTGCTCAATTATTTCGTGTTCTTCGTATAACATTCTAAGGGCATTATTCATAGTTTGGTTTTTTATTTGATCAATTCTTTAAAACTTTGCTGTAGAAACACCTCCATCATTTCTCTCCGGTAAGTGCGGGAATAAAAATCATTATCCACCACTCGCGGCTTTTTCATGGCTTTTTTTATTAGGTCACTTATATCCTCGTTAATGTTTCCTTCTATTAGTACCGGCTTGGGATCCACTCCTCCAATTACAATTCTTATGGTTCCTTTATCGCAAATGGACACGGCTGTAGTGAGCGAAGTAAAATCCACCGCTTGGCGAGGTCTAAGTTTTTTGAAAACAGTTTTAAAATTTTTGTTCAACGGAAGAAGAATATACCGGATGATCGCAGTTTTAGGAAGGTGAATAGAATTGACTCCATCACCGGTATAAATTGTTTCAAGTGGAACAGTATTTATTTCCTCCCCCTCTGCTATTTCAATCTGCGCCAACATACTGATGAGTACCGGTGCGGTATCCGAAACAAATTTTGAGAAACATGCTTTTTTCCCTCCCGTTGCTATGCAAATATCACCATCACATTTTAAACAGTACCCCACCGCCTCGCGCCACCACTCGCTTTGATTGTAAAAGGTGCATCGGTTTTCGCACAACAGATTTCCACCCAGGGTAGCGGTTTTTCTTAGAAGAGGGGAGGCAACTGCATGAGCCGCTTGAAGAAGTGCCGGAAAAGATTCTCTAACCAACTTATTTCGTTTCAGGTCATCTAAGCGAACAAGTGAACCTATCTTCAGGAAATTCTCTTCTGAAGTGATTTGTTTCAACTCTTCGATTCCGGTTAAGTCAATCAAACAAGAGGAGTTATCGTTTTTCTGAAACTTGTTCACGATTACATCGGTGCCCCCCGCGAGAAAACGAAAATCATTTTGATGCTCCGCTGCGTATTTCATCGCTTCGGTAATAGAAATTGGTTTCAGGTAAAGTTTTTCAGCTATCATATCACTGCAGTTTCTATGGCTTGTTGCTTCTTTTCCTTGATTAATTTCAATATATCCTCTGCCTTAATCGGCAGCTTAGTAACCCGAATGCCAACAGCATCGTAAATCGCATTTCCAATGGCCGGGATAACGGGATGTAAAACTCCTTCACCACATTCCTTTACTCCAAAAGGACCTTCGGGATCGTTCGATTCAATAATGTTGGTATGAATATCGGGAGTATCTAACGTGGTAGGAATTTTGTAGTCTAAAAAATTATTGTTCAGTAAAAGTCCGTTGTAATATTTCATTTCTTCGCTCAGTGCTTGCCCAATTCCCATGTGCCACGAGCCTTCTAATTGACCTTCGACCGCCAAGGGATTGATTGCTTTGCCGCAGTCGTGCGCTCCCCATACATTCAACAACTTTACCTGACCGGTTTGGGTATCTACTTTTACTTCGGCTACACAGGCACCAAAAGAATAGGAAGGACTCAAGCCGGCTCCCGCCCCTTTGAAATCTCCTCCTAACTTAGGTGAAATGTATTTGCCGCTTACACTCACTGCCCCTCGATTGGCGATGAGAATATCCACTGCTTCATTCCAGTTCAAATCAACAGATTTATCGAAACTGAAAACTCGGTCATTAGAAAAACTTAATTCCTCTACACCCAAACGGTATTGTGTTGAAATGGCACCGGCTATTTCCTTTTTTAAATTCTCTGCTGCATCTTTTGCTGCATTGCCCGCCATGAATGTTACCCGGCTGGAATAACTCCCTAAATCAACAGGGGTGAGAAGCGTATCGGCTCCTAACACAAAAATTTTATCCATGCTTATTCCCAATACTTCAGCTACAATTACCGCCAGCATAGTATCGCTACCTTGACCTATATCATTCGCTCCTGAAGTAATTAAAACTCTTCCGTCAAAGTCAACTTTA
>CAZQYO010000161.1:4083-6651 GCA_964597415.1 uncultured Chitinophaga sp. | reverse complement strand
CATATTCATCAAAGGTGTAGGTATAGGAATAGATAACATTGCCCAGCAGGTAATTCAAGCGGTGCATGGCTTTGATTAGATGATGGCTGCCATTGCCATAATAAGATTGTCCTTTATTGGCATTTCCCGTAGTATTAGTTTGGCTGATGTAATATTTGTCGTAATAATATTCCTCATTATTTTCGGGGATGATGGTATCATATACTTTGTAGCCGTTGATATCACCGGCATTATCATAACTCCATTCCTTCCGTTGTGTCTGATTCATCCCGCTGTCAAATATTAGTTCCCCGATGCGATGGCCTGCTCCATCATAAGTGTATTGACCAAAACCTGTAACAGCACCGGCATGGTCGAGGCGGATATAAGAAATGGCTAACCCGAAACTATCGGTAGTCATAATCTTCACGTCCGATACATCACCGGTAGTAAGATAAGTCGTTTCGGTAATGGTGTCGCCTGCGTAAGCAATGCTAGTTTTAGTGCCGTCATTGTTAGATTGTAACGTGAGTCGGCCGTACTCATCGTAAGAGAAATTGCTGTTGTAGCCGCTGGGCAATTGACTGATAGATTTAATCACCGCAGGAGCAGTTTTTGAAGATTCTTTTTTGCAGGCCGGAAGTAGAAGTAGGAGTGGAAGCGCAACGAGAAATAGCCATTTCATAAGAATCAGTTTAAACCTGTTTGAGGAAATAAAATTACTTTTTTTGGTAAATGTAAAATACTGGCAGCCGTGCAACGTATAAGCCGGTAACATTTCTGTCCCATCATTAGAGAGGAAGAAGGGGGAATCAGTAAACCGGTGAATGAGATGCAGGTATTTGTCCTGCATTATTCCTATTTTACAAAGCAAATTTAGCGCATGAAAATTTTCCGCAGCTTTATCTTTGCTCTACTCCTTGTATTGCCCTGTGCAATGTTGTTAGCTTACTTTTTATATGAGCCGGACATCCCGGTAGATAAATTAAAAGCAAAATATACCACGCCCTCTTCCCGATTTATGGATTTGGAAGGAATGAAGGTGCACTACCGGATAGAAGGCGAGGGCATCCCTTTAGTGTTGGTACATGGCACAGGAGCCATGCTTCAAACCTGGGATAGCTGGACGGAACTATTAAGTCCGTATTACAAAATTATCCGAATGGATATACCTGCTTTTGGATTAACGGGGCCACGTGCAGATAACCTGTATTCCGACAGTATGTATGTGGACTTTCTGGAACAGTTTATCCAGCGACTTGGGGTAGATTCATTTTACTTAGCCGGTAATTCATTAGGAGGTTTGATTGCTTGGAAATATGCAGCCGCGCATCCTGACAAGGTAAAGAAACTAATACTGATAGACCCTGCCGGATTTCATGAACTAAAGGGGAAAGGCGGTTCCCTGATATTTAATTTGGCGAGAAATTTCCCGGAGCTTACGGATCTTATTTCTAAAATAGGCACTCATTATATGATTGAGCACACCCTTCGTGAAGTGTATAGCGATGATTCAAAAATTACCCCTAAAGAGATTAAAATGTATGCCGAGTTGAACAGGCGAACCGGTAACCGACATGCCTTTGTGGAGCGGGCGCGGGCCGTACGTGAATGTAGCGAAGACCAACTTGCCGATATAAAATGCCCGGTATTGGTGATGTGGGGGAAAGAAGATGTGCTGATTGATGTGGGAGAAAGAAAGCATTTCAGCCGGCTGTCTGATGTGCGGTTTGTTTTATACGATCAGGTAGGGCATGTGCCACAAGAAGAAATACCCGACCGCTCGGCAGCAGATGCCCGGCAGTTTTTAAATTGAGCCTTTTGGTTTTTTCATTTCGCGCAGCAGATAACTATAAGCCTTTGCCAATACCTGACTGTAGCTTTCGGCTTCAAATTGTTGCATGTTATTGTTGGCTTTGTCGGTGAGCAGCAAAGTAAACAGGCCATCATCATCCATATCGAATGAAACAGTGAATTTGAGCAGGAGCACTTTCAGTTTACTGGTATTGCGCATGGCGGCAAGGTATAAAAACAACTGTGCTTGGCCGACTTTCAGCGTCTTGTATTCCGTGCAAAAAAAATGTGAAAGTTGAGAAGGTACGGGTGAAAACATCCCTCCTTGTTGTCAACTTTTTAATCTTCGTTTAGAATAAAGCATATTTACGGTGTTGAGTTATAAGACTATGGTTACCTTCTCTGTGAAGTACTGTTTGCTGCTTTTGTTATGTGTTTCTTGTGTAGAAGTGGTAAAGTCAGCCGATACCTTGTTTGTGCAGTCTGCCCAGGATTTGCGCTATCAACGGTACTTAGATTCTATCACGGCTTACACCACCGGCTATACCGTTGCAAAGAATATGGCGGATACCATCAGCCACTATGTAGGGAATAACGCATTGGACGCTTATTTCTTGAGTGGCTTTGCCATTGCAGACAGTAACACAGGCGGTTATTTTTTCGATTTTCACGAAAACGAGCCGGTGCAGATTGGTCACATCAGTGATGAGTTTCACGGTATGCGCAATGAAGCCAAGTTCCCGTGGGAATACTTAGATGCCCAATATAAACTATTGGATAAACTGAGGGTGGAAC
>CAZQYO010000161.1:0-4004 GCA_964597415.1 uncultured Chitinophaga sp. | reverse complement strand
GTAATGATGGGAGCAGAGTTACCGAATGTGTATGTGTACCGGCATCCGGCAATTACGGTGGTGGTGCGACCTGTAAGAAAGTTTACGGTCATTTATCCGGGCATTAAGTTCGCGCTGGACAAAGATGGAAAGACCAAAGTATCTTACATCTTAAAATACTACTTCAGCCAAACAGGCAACGAACTTCAGCAAGTAGATAGTATTGAAACTTTAGATCCCATCTATCACAAGCACATTGACTTACCCAAGCCGGAATAAATCCGGCATTGCCAAAAAGTAACCTGCACCTTTATCATCCATCTCACTTCACCACCAACATCTTTGTCATCACCTCAGGCATTGCATTAGAGCGATAACCCGTAATACGGCACATATAGGAACCGGGAGATAAGCGATTAGCAATATTCCAAGAATAGGAAGTAGCAGCTCCGGTATTTGTTTTGGCGACTAACTGCCCTTGTAAATCATACAAACTCATTTCAACTTTGGTATAAACGGTGCTGAACCGAAAGTGAAATTGTTCAGCCGATGGGTTGGGAAAAACAGACACGCTATTATCAGTAATTAGCGGGCTGCCTATCGAACTAACGGCTCCACCAATTCTTGCAATAAAGGCATCGTTGTTCGCATTGTCCCCTATCAATATGTGTGAGTCGAACACGCAGGTGTCAGATACTGAACCATTCACATAAACGTAGCCATTGTCGTCCGTTACTATTCCTCCAATCATAGCCGCTGGAACAAATCCATGCGCGGCATTTACTTTTGCCCATTGCGCAGTGCCATTATTATCGTATTTAACTACAATGGCATTAATGTTCGGAACTCCAAAATTATTTGGCACAGGCATGTTCACGGTGATTCCGCCAAAAGTAGCCACCGAATCCTCTACCGTTACTCCCACATAACTATTCCCTGCGTTGTCTGTTGTAATAGCATACCGGATAGAACCCATAGGGGAATGGTACAGCCAAGAGGAGTCACCGTTAAAGGTTAATTTTTGAATAAAGAAGTCTGCACTGTAAGCATTGCTCAATTCTCCCTCTGTCGGATACACATAATCACCCGTCAGGTATATGTTCCCCGAACCATCTGTGGACACCCCATCGTTTGTTTCAGGACCCTGCCAAACCCCCGACCTGCCGGCCCAAATAAAAGCTCCGGTAGTGCCATTAATTTTGGTCACAAAACGATCAAAGTAATTGTCGTTGCTGGTGTTTATTAGTGTGGCACCAAAGGAATTGTCTCCGGAATATTTCCCTGCTGCCACACAATTTCCATCTTTATCAATAGTGATGGCTGCCGGAAGTGCAACTCCGGGATCGAGGCTGGTGTGGAGACTTTGAGAAACTGTGCTCCACTGATAAGTGCCATTCCCGTCAAATTTTATAACGAACATGGCACCACCGTTCGGAGCTAAGTTATAAGTAATAGTATGTCCATCGAAGTTAGCAGATGCTCCGGTTAGACAAGCAGCGAAGTACACATTGCCGGAATTATCTACCGCCACATTGCTCCGTCCATCCGGCATGATGGATGAGTTAGCCGCCACCGCACAATTTTTAGCCCATAGCACATTTCCGTTGGCATCTAACTTTACTAAAAAGGCATTATCAGATGAGGCGTTGCTGTTGGTGAGTACATAACTGCCGAACCGGAGGGTATCACTGTCATAATATCCTCCTATAAATACATTTCCAGAGCCATCGGTTGCCACACCGGTAACGATGTCGCTGCCATTGCCCCCAAAGGTTATTGCTGAAAGTATAGTTCCGTCAGTGGTATATTTTGCTATGAATATGTCACTGTTGTTGAAAGGATCAACGTTATCTAATTCCCCGGTGCCAAAATCAATTTGGCGATCTTCAAAGGAACCTGCACTGTAAAGAACATGGTGCTGTTTATCTATGGCTAAATTGATTTGGGTGATTTCACTGCCTCCCGTTGCCTGTGCAGCCCAAGCGTAAGGTGGAGTTTGCGCATGGGAGAGTGCGCAGAGTGTCAATAATAAAAAAGTGGATAGGGTAATCTTTTTTGTTCTCATAGCTTAAAGATTTAAATGCGTGACAAAATGTAAGAGATATGCTTGTCCGTCCGCTAAATTCATTAACGAGGATGATTGGATAGCGACATCAAAACTAAAGGGAAGAATAATTCCGCGTGAATTAATGAATCTTAATTAAAGTTAATGGCAGTGGTGCAACGGAGTAAACTATTGTACTAAGTCAGATGGACTTCTATTAACTCAAAAAAAGAGTAGAGCAGAAGAAAATACTTACTTGAACGCATCCAAGCCGGTTACATCATGTCCGGTAATGAGCAAGTGAATATCGTGTGTACCTTCGTAAGTGATCACTGTTTCTAAATTCATGAGGTGGCGCATAATCGGATATTCCCCTGTGATTCCCATGCCGCCCAACATCTGCCGGGCACTTCGGGCTATGTCTAAGGCTATTTCGCAACTATTGCGCTTTGCCATGCTAATTTGAGCGGGAGTAGCACGTCCTTCATTTTTGAGTACTCCTAAGCGCCAAACCATCAGCTGCGCCTTCGTAATCTCTGTAATCATTTCCGCTAATTTCTTTTGTTGCAACTGAAACTGTCCAATGGGTTTCCCAAATTGAATTCGCTCTTTGGAATAACGAAGGGCGGTATCGTAGCAATCTAATGCAGCTCCTATGGCACCCCAGGCTATGCCATATCTCGCAGTGGATAAACAACCTAAAGGGCCTTTAATGCCGGCTACATTCGGCAACAGATTTTCTTTAGGCACTTTTACATTTTGAAACACCAACTCACCGGTGGCAGAAGCGCGAAGGCTCCACTTGCCGTGTGTGGTTGGGGTAGTAAATCCTTCCATTCCCCGCTCCAGTATTAAGCCTCTTATTTTGCTCGATTCATCTTTGGCCCATACTACGGCAATATCAGCATAGGGGGAGTTGCTGATCCACATTTTGGCTCCGTTCAGGAGATAGTGATCTCCTTTGTCCTCAAACTTAGTTTCCATTCCTGCCGGATTAGATCCGTGATTCGGCTCGGTTAATCCAAAACAACCGAATAGTTCTCCTCTTCCTAATTTGGGAAGATACTTTTTGCGTTGTTCTTCGCTGCCGTATTGATAGATTGGATACATGACTAAGGAGCCTTGCAC
Organism: uncultured Chitinophaga sp.; assembly: GCA_964597415.1. Taxonomy (GTDB): domain Bacteria; phylum Bacteroidota; class Bacteroidia; order Chitinophagales; family LD1; genus Bog-950. Next base: position 853 of record CAZQYO010000161.1, on the reverse strand, counting down.
AGAGGCTGTAGAACGGATACCCGAATCACATCTCTCCAATTCCTGCATAATGATGCCATACGAGATTTCATCTAATCCACCGCCACCATACTCTGAAGGTATAGCCGGACCAAAGGCTCCTATTTCGCCCAGTTCTTTTACTATTTGCAGAGGAAATTCAGCTCGCTGGGCATAGTCTTCGATAATGGGGCTAAGATTCTTTTTTACATAACTGCGCACTGTTTCACGAATCAGCTTATGCTCAGTCGTCAATAAATCATCTATCAGGTAATAATCGTGACCACTATATAAATCAGCACGCATAGAATAAAAATTGTGCGACAAATAACTTAAAAATTCGCTCGCTTTGCAACCATCAATCTTTCTACTTTAGCGCGAAAGAAATATTATATGGGATTAATTGCCGTAGAGGGGATGCAGTTTTATGCGCATCATGGTTATTATAAAGAGGAACAAGTACTGGGAGGGAAATATACCGTAGATGTTTATTTGCATCTCGACATTGCCGAAGCAGCCGCTTCTGATAAGTTGGAGAAAACTGTAAACTATGAAGAAATTTATCGCCTCATTAAGCAGGAGATGGAAGTGCACGCCCGATTAATAGAACATGTATGCAAAAGAATTTCGGATAGCATTCGCTCTAAATACCCTCACCTTACCTCCCTCAAGGTGCGCGTGAGCAAGCATCATCCACCGCTGAAAGGCCAAGTGGATCGGGTATTTACCGAACTGGACACTTAGGTTGGGGAATTTGATTTTTTAAATACATTTGCACTCCCCAAAAATGGTCGGGTGGCCGAGGGGTTAGGCAGAGCTCTGCAAAAGCTCGTACAGCGGTTCGAATCCGCTCCCG
>CAZQYO010000160.1:0-6687 GCA_964597415.1 uncultured Chitinophaga sp. | reverse complement strand
TGCATTCTCTCTATCCTTTCGAGCGGGGAGCATTATCCTACTGAAATTATTGAAAAAATGAAGAGCGGTAAATTGCTAATTGTAGAAGGCACACTTTACCCTTTGCTTACTCGATTGAAAAATGACGGCTTACTGGCCTATCGCTGGGTGGAGTCGCCATCGGGGCCGCCCCGCAAGTATTTTGTGCTGACGGAAGAAGGTCGCACCTTTTTAAACGGGCTGACCGATGGCTGGAAAGAATTGACCGATTCGGTAAACCATATAATTCAACAAACCAACAAAACCAACTAATATCATGAAGAAGACTTTAAACATCAACCTCGGAGGAATTGCCTTCATTATTGATGAGAATGCTTTTGAAATTCTTTTCAATTATCTCGAAGCACTGAAAAAGAAGTTTGATAACGAAACCGAACGGCAGGAAATTTTGAACGACATCGAAGCGCGTATTGCCGAAATGTTGGCTGAAAAAACCGGCAACCGAAAGGAAGTGGTAGGAGTAGAAGAAGTGGACTACGTTATCCGCCTGATGGGTCAGCCTGAAGATATTGCCGGAGAAGAACCGAGTGAAGAGAGGGCGGAAACAAACACGACCAAGGCTAACCACTCTGACTCCGGAGCGCGCGAGGTGATTAGAAAACGATTATACCGTGATACGGATGATTCGAAAGTGGGAGGAGTAATTTCCGGCCTTTGCCATTACTTCGGCATCAACGACCCGATATGGGTGCGCATTGCGGCTCTCGTTCTTATTCCTATTACCTCCGGCTCTATCATTTTCGTATATCTGCTGTTGCTCATCATTATTCCCAAAGCAACAACGGCTGCCGAAAAACTGCAAATGAAAGGAGAGCCTATTAATATCAATACCATTGAAAAGGAGGTGAAGGATGCTGCCAATCGTTTTAGCAACACGATGAAAATGACGATGGACTCCGAAAATTTTTTTCATAAGATTTGGAACATCATTGCTTTGATAGCCGGGGCATTTCTCCGCTTTGTGGCATTAATTCTCCTTCTGGTTTCTGTGCTGGCCTTGTTTGCCGTGTTGGTGGGTTTCTTTGCTTTTTTCATTCTCGGCACTACACCATTCAACAGCATTACTCATTTAATGGTCAGCCAATCTTCGCTCATCAGTATAGCGAGTATCGGCTCCCTGCTTTTTCTGGGCGTTCCTTTAGTGGCATTGATTTATCTGGGACTTAGGATATTAGTCGGTCACGGTTCGCAGATGCGCTGGCTCAAATGGGTTTTGCTCGCTTCGTGGGTGGCGGGCATATTTATGATGTTATACTCAGGCATTACCATCGGTTTAAATTTTAGCGATGAAGCGGTGAAAAAAGAAAACGTATTGCTGATGCAGCCGGCCGGTGGAAATCTGTTTGTACAAATAGCCGATTCTACTTCATCCGGTTGGATAACTGAAAAAAGCGAAGGAGACGAGGAGGAGGAAGAGGAAAGTCATTTCGGGATTGTGATAAACGGGAAGAATATTAATGACATAAACAGTTTTAAAATCGGGAAACCGCAAATTGAACTGATAGCTTCGGGCAATGATTCCTTCTACATTCAAAAAATAGTTTCATCGCGCGGTCGCAACCATGCCGATGCTACTAAAAATGTAGGCTTAGTGATGTATTCTTTTATGCAAACAGACACGGTGCTGAACCTCTCTAAGTATTTTGAAATATCGAAAGATGGGGGCAAATATCGCGGCCAGAATATGAAGATTCGCTTGGCCCTGCCGGAAGGCAAGCGGGTTACTTTTGCAGAAAATATAGACGAGTTAGAAGCGGAGGTAAAAGGCGACAGCTACTATGACGATGTTTACTTTGCCAATACTACCTGGACGGTGTTGAATGGGAAAGTGAAATGCTTGAACTGCGAAAAGACTTTTCGGAGCAAGGAGGAGCAAGCAGAAGAAGAGAAGGCCGCAAAGCAAGAGCAAGAGAAAGAGAAAATAAAAAACGAGCAGGAGAAAACGGATGCAAAAATGGAAGCATCGGGAAAGAAGTAAATGAGCAAAAAGCAGAAGCCGGTAAAAGTACTACGGTGCAGTAAACCTCAACGACCTAATTCTTTCAACTTATTCTTGCTTTTGGTACTTGACCAGTCCACAAACCCTACTTCGTTGAAAACTACCTGAAGTTGTTTGTTCAGCATATAATTAGTGGGATAGGTGACAATTCCAATTTGTTTTAGCGGGCGAGAAGAATGTACTATCCTAAGAGAAGTGCCTGTACGTGCTTTGAAAGATTGCAACCTTGGTACCGGCTCATCGCTAATCAACAAAAACAAATAGCTGCTATCCTGCAAATCGGTTGCTGCTTGTTCCAATAAGGGAACTTCCTGCATGCAGGGGCCACACCAAGTGGCAAAGAAGGACAACACCACATTTTTACCCATAGAATCAGAAAGGGAAACGACATTGCCGTTCAGATCGGTGAGTTGTAATTCTTGAACATTTAATGATGGCGGTACTCTGTATTTCTTGTACAAAAATGCCGCCACTGCTATCCCTGATAAGATCAGAAAGAAAATGAAGAAATTACTTCGCCTCATCAAATCGCTTTTTGTAATCGTTTCTACTTCGCTGCACAATTTCTTTAGCCTCTGCTGCTCTATACACCGCTTCTATCTCCACCATTCTTTTCTGCTTTCCCGGCATATCTTTATAGGTAAGAAAGTAATGCCGCAGGCGGTTCACCACTTCTACCGGCAGTTGCTCCAAATCTGTGTATTCGCCATATACCGCATCTCCCTTCATCACTGCAATTATTTTATCATCGGCCTCCCCATTATCAATCATCCGAAAACCACCCACAGGTACTGCCTGCAACAAAAATCCGCTGTTGGGAAAAACCTTTTCAGATAACACAAGAATATCCATTGGATCCTGATCGCCTCTAATATTCTCCCTTCCCGATAGCTTCATGCAATGTTCGGCTACCTCAATATCACACAATGTTTGAGGAATAAAACCGTATAGTGCCGGAACAATATTGGAATACAACTGTGGTCTATCTACTTTGAGCCAGCCACTTTTCTTATCTATCTCGTATTTGACCGTGTCAGTAGGAACAATCTCTATAAAGGCAGTGATAATGTGTGGCGCATTTTCTCCGGCACTTACACCGTGCCACGGGTGCAGCATGTATTGTAATTGATGTTGCATAAGAAATAATATTACCAGGAACCTCCTGCGCCACCGCCACCGAAACTCCCTCCGCCAAATCCGCCAAAACCACCTCCGCTACTGCTTCCGCCACCACTACTCCATCCGCCACCGGAGCCTCCTCCCCAAAACGGTCCGCTGCTATACCCTCTGCTGCCGTAAGTAGAGCCTCCTCCTCTTTTGCCAAATAAAAATGGAAAAATGAAGAAGATAATTAAAATGAAAAGGATGATTATCCAGGTAGAAACACCCTCTTTGTCACCGGTATCATTGTTTACAAAATTGCCGGATAGTCGCGCAATCATTTCATCTGTCGCTTTGTTCAGTCCTTCATAATAATCGCCTGCCTTAAAATTTGGTTTGATTGTATTTTCTACAATCCTTATACAGATAGCGTCAGGCAGAAACTCTTCTACCCCGCGGCCGGTTGCAATAAAAATTTGACGGTCACCTTTAGACACCAGAAGAAGTACGCCATTGTCCTTGTTTTTTCGTCCCACTCCCCACTTCTCTCCCAACTCAGTGGCGTATTGCGCTTTGTCCATTCCGCCTAATGAATTAACGGTGACAATGGTAATTTGTGTAGAGGTAGAATCGTCATAAGCAACCAACTTATGTTCCAGCGCTTGGCTTTCAGAGGTGCTCAACATTCCCGCCAGGTCGTTTACCAAACGGGGCGGGTTGGGCCGTTCGGGATAGTTCTGACCGAACAATGAAGTCCCCATCAACAGACCAAAAACCAAAACAAGTACTGTTCTGAAATTTGAACTCAGAATGGTGCTATTACCCTTCGCTGATCTCATTGGGTAGTTCATTTTTATCATTATTCTGAATAGGGAAATATTGCTTTAGGTGAAATCCGGTTTCCTTGATGGCAAACACAATTCCCTGAAAAAATTCTTCATTCTTAAAATGCGCACTCATCGCTTCTTTAATTCCTTTCCAAAAAGTACCCGGCACCACTTGGTTAATTCCTTTATCTCCTACAATCGCCAGCTTCTTATCACCGTATGCCACGTAGATAAGCACTCCGTTAGCATTCACTGTTTTATCCATTCCGAGTTTATAAAAAACTTCTACGGCACGTGCTACCGGGTCGCCCTTGCACTTTGCTTCCAAGTGCAAACGGATTTCACCGGAGGTCATTGCTTCTGCCTCGGCAATAGCTTGCACAATAGACTTTCTTTCTTCAGCAGTAAATATCTTTTTCTGAAATAACATGGTGGATTATTCAACTAAGCGGAACATAGTGAAAACTAATGGAGCCGGATGAAAAATTTTGCTAAAACTTCACTTCCGGTACTTTCTCTGTTCCTGCAGCCGCTTTGAAATAGGCTTTAGGCGTAAAACCAAACCATTTGGCAATAATCAAATGCGGAAATTGAGCTGTGTAAGCGTTGTAGTCCTGCACGGCAGTATTGAAACGATTTCGCTCTGTGTTTATCCTATTTTCTGTCCCTTCTAATTGTGCTTGCAATTCTTGAAAATTTTGCGTGGCTTTTAGCTCCGGATATTTCTCTACCGTTACTAACAAACGCGACAAGGCTCCTTTCAAATCTTCCTGAGCCGCTTGAAATTTATCTAAGTTTTCTTGTGTCAGATCATCTGCTTTTAACTGTATGGAAGTTGCTTTAGAGCGGGCTTCCACCACTTGTACCAGGGTGCTTTGCTCAAAGTTGGCAGCTCCTTTTACGGTGTTCACAAGGTTGGGGACTAAATCGGCTCTTCGCTGATAAGCGGATTCTACATTTCCCCAGGCGCTATTAACGGCCTCGCGTTTTTGCACCATAGAATTATACCCACAACTGGAGAGAGTAGAGGCAACAAGTATTCCAAAAAATAATCTGACAAGGTTTTTCATGTGCTAATCGGTTTTAATTTTTATAAAGATAAAAACTTCCGGATAAGTTTAAATACGATTTGACCGGATTACTACTTTTGACGCAACGTAAATCTAAAAATTGTATGAGCCGCTTAATTAAAGACTTCAAGGATTACCGAAATAAAATGAACGATGTTATTCTATCTAAAAATAACTTGGTGATGAAGCGATTTTGGAGTTTGGATAATCAAGCATATAGCGATGGTGCCTTGTCCGCCAAAACAAAAGAGATGTTAGGCTTGGTTTCTTCAATGGTGCTCCGCTGTGATGATTGCATCAAATATCATTTGGAGAAATGCTATGAAATGAGCTGCACTACCGAAGAAGTTTATGAAGTTTTTGCTATTGCCAATTTAGTGGGCGGATCTATTGTAATTCCACACACCCGAAGAGCGGCTGAGTTTTGGGAGGAGTTGGTTAAGCAATAAACCTAAAATTATTTTCCCCACACAAAGCCGAGGAAATTTGTGCTCCGTCTTTTAAGCGTGAGTGCAAAGTGGAGTAAGCCGCCAGTACAAAGCGAAATCAACACCATTACACTTTTATCAAACCGATATTTTTCAAACTTATAGAGCGAATGATAGAGCAAATGCTTATCGGCAGCCGAGAGTTAAAGACCTAACTCAGCTTCTTTATTTGGACGAGGTGAAGCTTTCCCAAATCATCGAAGAGATATGAGCAATGATGTTAGACTGTTGTTTGAAATCAGTACCTCTCGTCATGACACACAATAGGTAAGGCCCCGATCCACTATAAACTATTCCGCAGTCATGCAGTTGCTTAATATCCGAATCCTTGTATCCGCGCTCACCGAATTTGTGCGAGACAATTACCCCTTTGGGAATCCCGGCAATGATGCCATCCTGAAAGTTGGTATTGCTGAGTATCTCTAAGCCCTTTTCAGACATTTCTTTATTGAGATAAGTAGCATTATACAACACCCGGAAGAAAGAAGAATAATCGCGCACCGACATGTAATTCTCTGTCACCACTCCGGGAATAAAAAGTCCCAAATCTTTTATCACTTTGCCGAATAGGTTATCTCCGATAATCTCATACAAAAGATTTTTTGCCTCGTTATCCGAATTCTTAATCATTCGGTACATTAAATCCTCTACTGAATAATAATGCCCGGTCACTATCATTCCCGTGTCTAAAATGTTCTGACTAAACTCATCTACGGGATGCTTATATAAAATCTTCTTTGCCAAAAGTCCGGGTTGCGATTCAGCCATTTTTAGCACCGCCATCATTATTGGCACTTTAAGCAAACTGGCCGGAGAATAATTTTCCAACTCGTTAACTCCAATCCAGGGGCCGTTATTTAAATCTCTGAAGTAAACAGAAATAATACTGGCATTACCGGAATTAATGGTTTGGTTGATATAGTTTTTTAAATCGGCTTCCAGCAACACGACAGGCGCGCGTTTACTGGGGCGATAGTTATCACATTCGAGCAATGGGTTGATATACTTGTACCCTCCCTCCCTCATTTCGGTCACATCATCTGCATTATCTATCACTTCACTATTCGGCTGTTCCTTTGCGGTAAAAGCGAACTTTCCAATAAGCCCTCCGACAACGAATGAAGCGAACAAAGCAATGCCGAGTAAAAGGGGTTTACTCTTAT